>JAUNJJ010000014.1 GCA_030533325.1 Oscillospiraceae bacterium | reverse complement strand
ATTGTCAAAGCGGTTTTCAAGATTGTCAAAACGTCCGTTTATCTGTTTTAGAATATCCAGTATCTGTTCGTCCATAGTTATCACCTCACTTTTTATTATAATTGTTAAGTATAAAAATGTCAAGGTAAATATTTATATTACCTCGCACACCTGCTTACTTGGTTTGCTCCATACGTATCGTACGACAGTAAACCCAAATTTGCTGTATACACTGGTACCACGTAAATGCGGGGCAGATTCACAGTCTGTAAGTTGTTTATTCAACAGTCAGATTGGTAACCCATCTGTATTTCCTGTAATGAACGTATACTGCAGGAATCTTTACAAATTCATCAAGAGTCAGAATTACAGCCACTGCGAGAACCGGGAGATGCCATACAAATGCTGCAAGCAGACCGAGGGGGACAACAACGCACCAGAGAGTGATTATGTCGCATATCATACCAAATCTGGTATCACCGCCTGCAGGAAATATTCCGGATATTATTGTTGAGTTGAGGGAATTTCCGATTATGTAGTATGATGCCATGAACATCATGTATTTCAGATAATATTCTGACTGAGTGTTCAGGGATATTATTTTAAGGAGAAGTGGTGTAAGAGCAAGTATGAAAAGACCTGAAATGACACCGGTAATTATTGAAAATCTTACAAAGCTTCCTCCAGCTTTACGCGCTTCTTTAAGCTCATTTCGGCCAAGCATACCGCCGATGATTATTCCCACACCTGCTGCGATACCCCAGCACAGGCTGGCAACCATGCTTCTTATTATACTTGCTATTGAGTTGGCTGCTGTTGCGTCAGTACCAAGATGTCCCATTATTACAGAATACATTGTGACACCGCCGCCCCAGCCTATCTGATTGAGCAGGAGAGGTACAGTATATTTCCAGTAGTCTTTTTCAAGCGCCTGTCCGTTGCTGCGGAACATCATTACGGGATGCAGTTTCGTACATTTTCCTCTGAGCATCACTATAGTAACAAAAACAGTCTCAAAAATTCTTGAAAGTACAGTTGCAAAAGCTGCCCCTGCTATTCCCATTTCGGGAAAGAATCCTATACCGAATATCAGGAGATAATTGAGGATTATGTTTATAACAACTGACAGAGAACCTATAAGCGAACTCAATCCGGCTTTATCGCATATTTTCATTATGCCATAGTAAACCTGTGTATAACCGGTAAGTATGTATGAAAGTGAGGCTGTTCTCAGATATACGGCGCCTGCAGAGATAATTTTTTCATCAGAGGTAAAAATATGCATTATCCCTTCAGGGACAAGAAGTGCAGATAGTGAAAATATCGCACCGACAAGCAGTGAATACCTCATAGTAATGGCCAGTGTTTTTTCAACTGTCTGGTGGTCTTTCTTTCCCCAGTACTGAGCAGCAAGGACGTTGCATCCGAAAACAAATGCCCCGTAAAATAGACTGTATACAAATGCTGTCTGTCCGGCAAGCGATGATGCCGACAGTGCATCCTGATCAAGGAATCCCAGCATAAATGCATCCGATGCACTTACAAGCGAAGCCATCAGATACTGAAACGCAATAGGAGTAACAATAGTGAACAGTTTTTTATAGAGTTCCTTTTTTCCATTCATTTTTAACACCTCGTTTTATATTTGTTGAAAAACAGATATTTCAAATTGACATAAATATTTCTTTGTGCTATATTATATCCGTATTATCGATTTCTTTCTATCACTATATCTCTTTAAAATAACACAAATTCCACCAAAGGAGAGAAAAATAATGGACAAGAGCAGTTTGTATGAAAAGCGACGTTACGGCACTTATAATTTCCCGCTGGAATTTTTTGAAACGAAAAATTCAGGAGGCCAGGTATATATAAACCTCCACTGGCACAGGAATATAGAAATACTTCTGATACACAGCGGAACGTGTACTGTGACAGTGAACCGAACTGATTTTTCAGCAGTTCCCGGAGATATTTTTATAATAAATCAGGAGGAGCTTCACCGAATATGTTCAGAGGACCCAGAACTTAGCTACGGTGCGTTTATTTTCCCAATGGCTTCTCTGGAATTTTCAGCAGAAGATGATGCTAATAAAAATATCAGGAGACTTATTGAGGGGCGCAGAATGTTTCCGGAGTATATTTCTGCTGATGACAGCATCGCTCTGATTCTCAGGGATATTCTGAATTCAGTACTTGATGCCGGAGCAGAGAAATTCAGCGGTTATGAGCTCTTTATAAAGTCTCAGCTTATTCGTTTTGTATCAGAGCTTGTAAGACACGGCAGACTTACAGAACCCAGTGGTTTAGCAGCTGAAAATGCCCGTCAGAGAAGTGAACGTCTGAAACATATACTTTCATATATAAACAAAAACTGTTCATCCGGACTTACTCTTGAAACTATGGCAAAGGAGTTCCACTTTTCCAAAAAATACTTTTCAAAATATTTTATTGCTGAATCAGGTCAGAGTTTTACTGAATATCTTAACTGCTGCCGTATTGAGAAAGCCTGCGTTCTTCTGAAGAACACCGATTACAGTGTTCTTGATATTGCCCTTGAATCCGGATACGGAAATATAAGTTATTTTATCCGGATTTTCAGCAGCCGGATGGGATATACTCCACTGAAATACAGAAAAAAGGCAAAAGAGAATAACTGATTTCATTTTTCAGCCTTAATTCAGAAAAAATTTAAATTAAACTATTGACAAACAGTGATTTCGTGGTATAATAGAAGAAGTGTGATGTCAATTCACACATTTCTTAATGATAAGAAAATTATTTAAAGAAGGAGGAAAAATAATGCCTACGTTTAACCAGTTAGTACGTAAGGGAAGAGATGTTCTGGAGGTTAAGTCAACTGCTCCTGCTCTTCAGAAAGGCTACAATGCTAAGAAGAAGCTTACAACAAATACAAGCTCACCACAGAAGCGCGGAGTTTGTACAGCAGTAAGAACAGCTACACCTAAGAAGCCTAACTCAGCTATGAGAAAGATTGCCAGAGTAAGACTTACAAACGGATATGAAGTAACAGCTTATATTCCAGGTATCGGACACAACCTTCAGGAACACAGCGTTGTTCTTATCAGAGGCGGACGTGTTAAGGATCTCCCTGGTGTACGTTACCACATCATCAGAGGTACTCTTGATGCACAGGGCGTTGCAAAGAGAATGCAGGCTCGTTCAAAGTACGGTGCCAAGAGACCTAAGGCTGGCGCAGCTAAGTAATTAAAAGCTGATACCGGTTAAGACATTTTATTAATATAGGATTCAACTACCACAGGATTTAATGTGGAGATTATATAGATTTACTTATATACCTCTCTGCATGGTCTTGACGGGTGATCATTAAAGATCAAACGAGTACCTATGAGTTCATTTACAATTATATGAAGGAGGGAAGCGAAAATGCCAAGAAGAGGTAATATCGCAAAGCGTGATGTATTACAGGATCCGCTTTACAATTCAAAGCTGGTAACACGCTTAATCAACAACATAATGCTTGATGGTAAAAAGGGTGTTGCACAGAAGATTGTTTACGAAGCATTTGAAATTGTCGCTGAAAAGACAGGTGAAAATGCTCTGGAGGTTTTCGAGAAGGCAATGGAGAACATTATGCCGGTTCTCGAAGTTAAGGCACGCAGAATGGGTGGTGCTACTTACCAGGTACCAATGGAAGTTCGTCCGGAGAGACGTCAGACATTAGGTTTAAGATGGATCACAAAGTATTCAAGACTCAGAAACGAAAAGACAATGAAGGAAAAGCTCGCTGGTGAGATCCTTGATGCTCTTAACGGTACTGGCGGTGCTTGCAAGAAGCGTGAAGACACACACAAGATGGCTGAAGCTAACAAGGCATTTGCACATTACCGCTGGTAATAGCATCTGTTATTGTATAATACGGAGGTTTAAGTATGCCAAGAGATTGTTCACTTGAGAATACAAGAAACATTGGTATCATGGCTCACATTGACGCAGGTAAGACAACCACTACTGAGCGTATTCTGTTCTACACAGGTATCAATCACAAGATTGGTGAAACTCACGAAGGTTCTGCAACAATGGACTGGATGGAGCAGGAGCAGGAAAGAGGTATCACAATTACTTCTGCTGCTACAACAGCTTACTGGTCAGGTCATAGAATCAATATCATCGACACACCTGGACACGTTGACTTTACAGTTGAAGTTGAGCGTTCATTAAGAGTACTCGACGGGTCTGTAACAGTTTTCTGCGCTAAGGGCGGTGTTGAACCGCAGTCTGAAACTGTATGGCGTCAGGCTGATAATTACAAGGTACCTAGAATGGCTTATGTAAATAAGATGGACATTATGGGTGCTGACTTTTACCGTGTTATAAGCATGATGAAGGACAGATTACACTGTAATGCTGTTCCGATTCAGCTTCCAATCGGTGCTGAAGACACATTCAAGGGCATTGTTGACTTAGTTGAAATGAAGGCTTATGTTTACTATGATGACCTTGGAAAAGATATCAGAGTGGAAGAAATTCCTGCTGATATGGCTGATAAGGCTGCTGAATACCGTGAAGCTCTTCTTGAACACGTAGCTGAACAGGATGAAGCTCTCATGGAAAAATACTTCGCTGGTGAAGAACTTACTATCGAAGAAATCAAGAGCTGCATCAGAAAGGCAACTATTGCTAACGAAATGGTTCCTGTAGTATGCGGTACTTCATATAAGAACAAGGGCGTTCAGAAGCTTCTTGACGCAGTTGTTGACTACATGCCATCACCTGTTGACGTACCGGCTATCAAGGGTATTAATCCTGACACAGATGAAGAGTGCGAACGTCCTTCATCAGATGAAGAACCATTTGCAGCTCTTGCATTTAAGATTGCAACTGACCCGTTCGTTGGTAAGCTCTGCTTCTTCCGCGTTTACTCAGGTTCAATCACTGCTGGTTCATCAGTACTGAATGCAACTAAGGACAACAAGGAAAGAATCGGACGTATCCTTCAGATGCACTCAAACCACAGAAAAGATATCGAAACAGTTTACGCTGGTGATATCGCAGCTGCAGTTGGTCTTAAGAACACAACTACAGGTGATACACTCTGTGACGAAAAGCATCCGGTTATCCTCGAATCTATGGAATTCCCGGAACCGGTTATTAACCTCGCTATCGAACCTAAGACAAAGGCAGGCCAGGAAAAGATGGGTATTGCCCTCTCCAAGCTTGCTGAAGAAGACCCTACATTCAAGACATGGACCGATGAAGAAACAGGACAGACAATCATTGCTGGTATGGGTGAACTCCACCTCGATATCATCGTTGACAGACTTCTCCGTGAATTCAAGGTTGAAGCTAACGTAGGTGCTCCACAGGTTTCATATAAGGAAACAATTAAGGGATCTGCTGATGTTGACATGAAGTATGCACGTCAGTCAGGTGGTAAAGGTCAGTACGGACACGTTAAGATCAGAGTTGAGCCTAACGAGTCAGGTAAGGGCTACGAATTCAAGAATTCTGTTGTCGGCGGTTCTATTCCTAAGGAATACATTCCTGCTGTTGACGCTGGTATTCAGGGTGCAATGCAGGCTGGTATACTCGCTGGCTATCAGGTAGTTGACGTTAAGGTTGACCTTTATGACGGTTCATACCATGAAGTTGACTCATCTGAAATGGCATTTAAGATTGCTGGTTCTATGGCTTTCAAGGAAGCAATGAGAAAGGCAAACGCTGTTATCCTCGAACCTATTATGAAGGTTTCTGTTATCGTTCCTGATGATTACCTCGGTACAGTTATCGGTGACCTTAACTCAAGAAGAGGTCAGATCCTCGGTCAGGAAACAAGACCTGGTTCAGTTCAGGTTGACTGTCTTGTTCCGCTTTCAGAAATGTTCGGCTACTCAAATGACCTCCGTTCAAAGACACAGGGTCGTGGACAGTACTCAATGGAACCACACAGCTATATCGAAGTTCCTAAGTCAATTGCTGAAAAAATTATCAGCAAGAGAGGAAAGGCAAGCGAATAATTATTGCCTGGTTGTAAATATTTTTAAAATATTTTCAAAAAACACTTGAATTTATATTCGATATCTGTTAAAATTGATATCATAGTATAAATCTATAACTATAAATTTTTAAGGAGGAAAATTCCAATGGCAAAGGAAAAATTTGAACGTAATAAACCACACGTAAATATTGGTACAATCGGTCACGTTGACCACGGTAAAACAACTCTTACAGCAGCTATCACAAAGACTCTCGCACTTCAGGGTCTTGCTGAAAAGAAGGACTATGCTAACATCGACTCTGCTCCGGAAGAAAGAGAAAGAGGTATCACAATCAACACAGCTCACGTTGAGTACGAGACAAAGAACCGTCACTACGCTCACGTTGACTGCCCAGGCCACGCTGACTATGTTAAGAACATGATCACTGGTGCTGCTCAGATGGACGGCGCAATCCTCGTTGTTGCTTCATCAGACGGCCCTATGGCTCAGACAAAGGAACATCTCCTTCTTGCTCGTCAGGTTGGCGTTCCATACATCGTTGTATTCATGAACAAGGCTGACCAGGTTGACGACGAAGAACTTCTCGAACTCGTTGAAATGGACATCCGTGAAACACTTGACAAGTATGAATTCCCTGGCGATGACACACCAATCATCAAGGGTTCAGCTCTTAAGGCTCTCGAAGCTCCGGAAGATATCAACGATCCAGCTTACGCTTGTATCCTTGAACTTATGGAAGCTGTTGACTCATACATTCCAACACCAGAAAGAAAGGCAGATCTCCCATTCCTTATGCCAGTTGAAGACGTATTCACAATCACAGGTCGTGGTACAGTTGCTACTGGTAGAGTTGAAAGAGGTCAGCTCAAGACTTCTGACGAAGTTGAAATCGTTGGTCTTAAGGATGAAAGCTCTAAGACAGTTGTTACAGGTATCGAAATGTTCAGAAAGATTCTTGACTACGCTGAAGCAGGCGATAATATCGGTGCTCTTCTCCGTGGTGTTCAGAGATCAGATATCGAAAGAGGACAGGTTCTTTGTAAGCCAGGCTCAATCAAGCCACACACAAAGTTCCACGGTCAGGTATACGTTCTTAAGAAGGAAGAAGGCGGTCGTCATACTCCATTCTTTAACAACTACAGACCACAGTTCTATTTCAGAACAACAGACGTTACTGGCGTAATCACACTTCCAGCTGATAAGGAAATGTGCATGCCTGGTGATAACGTTGAAATGGACGTTGAACTTATCACACCAATCGCTATTGAAGAAGGACTTCGTTTCGCTATTCGTGAAGGCGGTCGTACAGTAGGTTCAGGCGTTGTTACAGCTATCAACGAATAATTTACTGAATAATCATTAAATTAATATAGCTCAAACAGCAGATGCAGAAATGTATCTGCTGTTTTTTTTACAATAAATTATTATTGTGTGTAAACGTTTAAATAGATTTGTGTAAAGTGTATATTTTAATTAGAATTTTATAAAAGCTATTTACAAATAACAGATTATATAGTATAATATTAAACAGGAAATGAAATTAAGCTGAATTAAGCTTAAAAATACTTAAAAAGCCGAAAGGAAGATTCCAATGAACAAGTTTAAAAGAGTAAGTGTATTAACAACTGCTTTATTGATGGCAGTTTTTGCTGTGAATCCAGCAGTTTATGCTGAAGAGGGTACAGCATCTTATGATATGGGTGTAACAGTAAATGTTGCTGATAAGGGAAAGGCAATAAGTCCTTATATTTTTGGTATTAATGAACACGGTCTTGACAAGTCACTTAAAGTAAAATCTGTTCGTCAGGGTGGTAATCGTTTTACTGCATATAACTGGGAAACAAACTACTCAAGCGCTGGTTCAGACTGGAAACATTCTTCTGATGACTATCTTTCATCATCATCAGAACCTGCAGACTGTGTACAGACACTTTCGAAAGAAGCAACCAAGGGCAGTATAGACTATAAACTTGCTACAGCTCAGATGGCAGGCTATGTAGCTGCTGATAAAGCCGGTACAGTAACTGAAGAAGAAGCTGCACCAAGCAAAAGATGGAATGAAGTAATTGCTGCAAAGGGTGCAGACCTGTCACTTACACCTGATCTTACAGACGGTAAGGTATATATTGATGAATATGTAAATTACGTTGTAAACAAAATTGGTGATTCTACAACAGATACAGGTATTCAGGGATGGAGCCTTGACAATGAACCGGGACTCTGGCACCATACACATTCAAGAATTCACGGAGATCTGGTAACAGCTGATGAACTTCTTAAGAAGTCAATTGATACAGCTAAAGCTATCAAGTCAGTTGACTCAAATGCAGAGATATTCGGACCTGCACTTTTCGGTTACACAGCGTTTGTACAGTTAAGCGCTGATGATGTTGGTGCAGACTGGAAGAATAATATCAATGCTGACGGAAAGTACGACTGGTTTATTTCATATTACCTCGAACAGATGAAGAAGGCAGAAGAAGAATCAGGACAGAGACTTCTCGACGTACTGGACGTTCACTACTACTCTGAAGCAAAATGCCCTGACTGCGATACCCGTATGTGCCTTTCAACAACACACCCTGCTGATCACGAAAAAGGTGTTGATGAACTTACACAGGCTTACAGAACACTTATTGAAAAGGACTACAAGGAAAACAGCTGGATTGGTGAATGGTGTCAGCAGAATATTCCGATTCTCACAAAGATGAAGGAATCAATCGATAAGTACTATCCGGGAACAAAGCTTGCTGTAACAGAGTATGATTTCGGAGGCGGTAATTCAATCGCAGGTGCTATTGCAGAAGTTGATGCTCTTGGTACATTTGCTAACAATGACGTTTACTATGCTACACTCTGGGCTGATGATGTTCCTTATCAGTACAGTGCTATCAATCTGTTCACCAACTATGACGGTGAAGGTTCAGAATTCGGTAACACACTTATCGAGAGTAAAACAGATGATTACATAAAGTCAACATGCTACGCTTCACTTCAGGATGGTGATAAGGGCGAAGTTACAGTGATCCTCACAAACAAGGATCAGAAAAAGGCTGAAAATGCAATTATCGATCTTAAGGGCGCAGATACAGAATACAAGAACGCTGCTGTATACATTCTTTCAGGCGAAACTGAAGAAATCATCCATACTGTAAGTTATGATGAAATCAAAAACAACAAGCTTACTGTTGAAATTCCTCCTCTTGCAATAGCAGAAGTTGTTATTTCAGATGACGTAAATGCATACAAACCTGTTGTTGAAGTTACTAAGCCAACATACGAATACATTGACGGTACAGTAACAGCAGGCAAGAAAGACGGCGATTATTCAATCAGTTTCCCTGAAGCTCTTAACGGAAACAAGATTGTTCTTGATATAGCTCTTGACGGAACACAGTCTGCAAGCGGATGTGTTGACTTCAGTGTCAAGTATCAGGGAGATGATTACTGGGCGCACTGCAACTGGGCTGCAACAACATCGGGTAAAGTTGAACTTGATCTTATGAATCTTACAGGTGCTATGAATATCACAGCCGGTGATGAAAAGGATAACACAGATGAGGTTCTTCTCGCAGCTCTTGCAGAAGAGATAAAGAAAATGAAGACTGTTTCATTCCAGACATGGTATGTTGCAGACGCAGAATGGAACGATACAGATCACAGCAAGGTAACACTTAAGGGTGCTCAGATTAAGAAGCAGACAAATGCACCTGCAGTAAATGAACCTGTTTCGTATGAAGGTAAGGTTACTGAAGACAAGGTTGCAGGAAACTACAAGCTCAGCTTTGATGAAAATCTTGCCGGAGGCAAGATTGTTCTTGACATTGAAGTAAAAGATACAACACTTGCAAACGGATGTCTTGATACAAATGTTGAAATTGAAGGTAAACCGTACTGGGTACATTACAGCTGGGAAGCAAAGAAATCAGGTAAGGTTGAAGTAGATCTTACGGAACCTGCCGGAGCACTTGATACATCTGTTGAAGACGGTGAGGATTCAACTGACGAGGAACTTCTTGCAGCAGCTGTTGAAATCATAAAGAACCAGAAGAGCCTTACATTCCAGACGTGGTATGTTGCTGATGAAAACTGGGATGATTCAGATCACGGCAAGGTAACACTCAAGAGCGCAACACTTCTTAAGGAATCCTCAGGTGAATCTGGTGATACTCCTGTAACAACAGAGCCTGGAGTAACAGAACCTTCAGATCCGAATGAATTTGTAATTGGTGACGTTGACGGAAACGGAAGGGTGGATGTAACAGATTTAACCTTTCTTAGCCTTAATCTTATTGGCGAGCACGATTTTAGTGTTAATAATGAAAAAGCTGCTGACGTCGACAAGGACGGAAAAATAACAATGGCTGACCTTGCACGTATGAGACAGTTCCTTTCAAAGATTATTGAAAAATTCTGATTTTAAATCATAATTCTCTTAAACAGTTTAATAAACAGTAAAAATCAACCGGTTTCTTTGACACCGGTTGATTTTTGTGTATATTGTACGAAATATGTGTTATTTTTATTGACATGAGAAAAATGTTGTGATATCATTAAGTAATCAAAAAGTAATAATAAGGATGGGAGTGGATGCTATGCTGCTAATTGCAGATGCCGGGAATACAAGTACTGTTTTTGTTATTTATAAAGATGATATTCCTGTCAGCAGTTTCAGAACAGTTACAGGTGATTATTCCGCTGAAATATTTAAAGATATAAAGTTTGATGTGAATGCTGCAATTATTTCATCAGTTGTACCTTCAGTGAATGAAAAGCTGTCTTCAGTTATAAGTGAAATATTTAAGTGTAAAGTAATCTTCCTTAACAGTGGATTAAATGCAGGAATTAAGGTGTGCACAGATTATCCTGAAAGAGTAGGAGCTGATCTGATCTGTGGCGCAGCAGCGGCATTTTATAAATACAAAAAAGCAGTTATTGTTTTTGATCTTGGAACTGCGACAACAGTGTGTGCGGTAAACAGTCAGGGGGAATATCTTGGACACTCTATTTATCCTGGAATAAGAACTTCGTTCGATGCACTCCATATATCAGCAGAGCAGCTTCCGGAAATTGATGAAAATTATCAGATTACTGATGTTATTGGAAAAAACACAGTTGCATCGATTAAGTCAGGAGTCCTTTTCGGAGCAGCATGTTTTATTGATGGGATGAGTAAAAGATATCAAAGCGAACTTAATGAGGACGCGGAGATTATTGTTACAGGTGGCCTTGGAGAAGTAATTTTGCCGCTTTGCAGCAGAAAATATACCTATGAGGGAAATCTTATTCCGGACGGATTAAGAATTATATACAATCTGAACAAAGAGCTTTGGTAACAGGTTTGCAAAGTTTAAAAGTAATTACAAACTGATGTCAATTCAGTTAAATGGATATTACAAAATAATGGGCGTTTATAAATTTCAGTTACAAAAATGCTGATTTAAATTACAAAATTAAATTATACTTAAAAATCTTTTAATATGTTTAGTGCATTTTCACTATAAATAAATGTGAATTCTGTTAACCATTTGGAACGAAGTTGCATTGACTTTTTTGTGCATTTTATAGTATAATAATTAATATAGCGAGAATTGTATTCCCGTTTTGGAGATGGATTGTAAACAGAAAAAATATCCACTCTGTTTAAACGAAAGAACGGACATTTGGACATTGGATTCAACATACAGAAAAAAATAGAAATGAGGCTTTGGAATAATGGATTTTTTCCATAAATCCGTAATGTTGAACGAATGCATAGATATGCTTGATATAAAGAGCGACGGTATTTATGTTGACGGAACTGTAGGCGGAGCCGGTCATTCACTTGAGATAGCCAGAAGACTCGGTGAAAACGGAAGACTGATTGCTTTTGACAGAGATCCGGATGCTGTAGCTGCAGCAACAGAAAGACTTGCTGGTTATAATGCAACCGTTGTAAAGAGCAATTTTTCACAGATGAAAGATGTTCTCGAAGAAATGAATATACATGAAGTTGACGGCATACTTCTTGACCTTGGAGTTTCGTCCCACCAGCTTGACAAGGCTGAGAGAGGTTTTTCATATCATGCGGATGCTCCTCTTGATATGAGAATGAGTCAGGAAGGAATAAGTGCCAGTGATATAGTAAATTCTTACTCCAAAGATGAACTTGCAAAGATAATGTTTGAGTATGGTGAGGAAAAATTTGCATGGCGAATTGCCGAGGGAATTATTAAAGCACGTCAGATTAAACCGGTTGAAACAACCGGAGAACTGGCCGAAATTGTAAAGAACTGCGTTCCGGCAAAGGTAAGACGTGAAAAGAATCCTTGCAAAAAAACATTTCAGGCTGTAAGAATAGCTGTAAACGGTGAACTTGATCATCTTTCCGGGGGACTTGACTCTGCTTTTGAGCTTCTTAAGTCCGGCGGAAGGATAGCTGTTATTACATTCCATTCTCTTGAAGACAGAATGGTTAAACAAAAGTTTGCTGCGTTGTGTAAAGGATGTATATGCAATCCTGATTTTCCGCAGTGCATTTGCGGCAGAACACCAAAGGCTAAGCTTGTAAACCGCAAGCCTATTGAGGCTGGCAGTGAAGAGCTTGAAGACAATAACCGCAGCCGTAGTGCAAGACTGCGTGTTCTTGAAAGGATATAGGTGGTTTTTATGCCAGGAATGAATCTTGCATATGATAATGAAAATAACTATGATCTTAATAAATATCGCCATCTGAACGAGGATAACCGTTCTGATGAAAACAGTGAAAAAAATCATGAATATATAACAATAAAAAGAAAAAACGCAGACAGAGGAAATACTATCAAGATAGTTTTAAGTGCATTTGCCGCTCTTGTTCTTCTTTTCTGTGTTGTATACGGTAAAGTTCAGATAAGCGATATGTATAATAAAATCAACGCTCAGAAAGCTGAACTCACAGTTGTGGAGAGTGAGAATGCAAGACTTAAGGCTAAGATTGAATCAGATACTTCACTGAAAAATATTGAAGAATATGCTGAGAATATAGGTCTGAAAAAGCTTGATAAAGCACAAATCTTGTATGTGGACATTCAGAGCGATGACGTTGTGAAGATTCCTGAAAAAGAAGAAAATTACTTTTTACATATAAAAAAGGCTATACTGTCGTTCTTTGACAGGTTTGCATAATTTCTGAATATTATTACTAAAACAAAAATATAATATGGTAAACGAAAAAGTAAACTATGATAGTCAATCTTGTAAAACAGATTGGCTATTTAGTTTGAGTAAGGTTTTTACGGGGGAAATACATACTTCTTAGGAGGATTCTGTTTTGGCTGATTTACCTTCAATGAAAATGAAGCGAAGAGCAAACATTGCAGTACTTATGGGTACTCTTGCGTTTGCGGCTGTTATAACCATGAATCTGTTTAATATTATGGTTATTGACTCCCAGAAATATCAGAAGATAGCTGATGAAAATCAGTTCGGAGCTCAGACTATTCCGGCGAGCAGAGGGTCAATTTACAGTTCTGACGGAAAAATTCTTGCACAGAGTGCAACAGCTTACAAAATAATGATTGATCCTCAGACATACAGAGACAATGATGCAGAGAACGTGAATATTGCTGCATATTATATTTCACAGAAGCTGGGCGTGAAGAAAAGTGATGTAATCGAAGCTTTTCAGAAAGAAACACTTAACGAATACCTGTCTTCTCAGCCTGCTACTCCTGAGCTTAGTGAAGTTCTGGCTAAGATAGGAGGGAAAAAACTTGAAGATATAAACCGGGATCTGTATTCAGATTTTCTTTCTTCGGTACTTGGAATAAAAAAACAGGAAGTTCTTGATGCGATGGAGGAAAATTCACGCTGTGTTTATCTTGTAAACAAGGCAGATATGCCGGTCAAGGAGGAAGTAGTTAATTATATATCTGAGAATGGCATAACATGTATGGATATTACGCCCAACTCAAAAAGATACTATCCACAGGATAATCTTGCGTCATCAGTTGTCGGATTTCTCGACTATGACGGTAATGGTCAGTTTGGAATTGAACGTAAATATGATGAAGAACTTTCAGGTGTGGACGGTGTTATTATTACAGCTCAGGATGCTGTCGACAATCAGATGCCGTACCGTTATTCAAAACTGTATGAAGCCAAGGACGGAAGTTCTGTTTATCTGACAATAGACTCCATGATACAGTATTACTGTGAGTCTGCACTTAATTCAACTATCGAAGAATCCAATGCTGCAGAGTATGGATGTGCTATTGTAATGAATGCGAAAACAGGTGCAGTTCTCGGAATGTATTCTGCCCCTGGGTTTGATCTTAACAATAAAGGCGTGCTCTCACCGGAGGATCAGGCACTTCTTGAATCAGGGGAAACTGAATATACCGAGTCGGATTTCCTTGAAAAGATGTGGAAAAACAAAGCAATCTCGGTAATCAATGAACCTGGTTCAGTATTTAAGGTATTTACCAGTTCTGCTGCTCTTGAGGAAAAGACAGTTTCTTTTGACAGCACATTCACCTGTAATGGTTATTATGAAGTTGACGGAGAAAAAATTGACTGTCATGCGACTTCAGGACATCCCGGACTTCCGGTTCTTACTTTTAAGGATGCCCTTGCACAGTCCTGTAATCCTTCATTTATGCAGATAGGTCTCACGCTTGGTGCTGAAAAGTTCAGCTATTACGCAGATGCGTTCGGACTCAGAGAAAAAACTGGTATCGATCTTCCAGGTGAAGTAAACAGTGCATTTGCTTCCAAAGACGGAACAGGTGGTCTTGCAGAAAGTAATGTAACGCTTGCTACCTCTGCATTCGGTCAGACAAACTGTCTTACACCTATCCAGATAATTACAGGTTATACTGCAGCAATAAATGGCGGATACCTGCTGCAGCCATATGTTGTAGGCAGCATAGTTGATTCTGATCAGAATGAGGTCAGAAAGACAGAAAAAGAAATAAAGAGACAGGTTATTTCTGAGGAAACTTCTGCATTAATACGAGAAGCACTGCAGAATAACGTTGACTCCAAAAACACAGGTAACGCTTACATAAGCGGGTACAAAATTGGTGGTAAGAGTGGTACTGCTGAAAAACTTGCTAAACTCAGAAGTGAACAGATTAAATATGATAATCTGATAGATGAGAAACCTGAACTTGAAGGCACTCTTACAAAACCGGAAAAGCAGTATGTCGCTTCATACTGTGCTTTTGCACCGGCAGACGATCCGGAGATAGTGGTATATGTAGCTGTTGATGAACCAAGAGGTGAAAGTTACTACGGAGGTTCTGTTGCAGCACCTTGTGTAAGGACTATTATGGAAAATATTCTTCCGTATCTCGGTTATTATCCAGAATACACAGAAGAAGAAATTCTGACTATGGACAAACGTGTTCCGGACGTTGAAAATATGACTGTTGAAGAAGCTGTTAAAGCACTTGAAGATTCAGGTTTCTCGGCAGTTGTAAAGGGCGGAGGAGAAAATGTTATTTCTCAGGCTCCTTCATTTACAAGCAGTATGCCGTCAGGCGGAAAGGTTATTCTCTATACTGACCCGGCAGAGGATAAGGTATCCTTTGCAATGCCTAATCTTAAAGGTATGAAAATTCAGGAAGTAAACGACCTTTTTGCTTCACTTGGACTTAATCTTAAAACAACAGGATCCCAGAATGAAAACGCTATTGTACTCAGTCAGTCAGTTGATGAGAACACCATGGTAAATGAGGGCACGATTGTATCAGTTCATTTTGGTATAAACAATCAGACAGGCTGATTTTATAAGGGGTGTTAATTTGAAATTATACGATTTATTCAGCGAAATCAGGAAAATTGATTTTGAAGACAGAGAGGTTTCTGACGTAACTGACAATTCATCGAAAATAAAAAAGGACTGTGTTTTCGTATGTGTAAAGGGCGGTTCATTTGATGGTCATACAGTTGCCGGAGAGGCTCTTGCGAAAGGTGCAGCAGCAGTTGTTACTGAACGTGATCTCGGTCTCGAACGTCAGATTATCGTTGAAAACACGAGAAAATGCTACGGTGAACTCTGTGCAGCATGGTTTGACCATCCTGAAAGAAAGATGAAGTTTATAGGTGTCACCGGTACAAACGGCAAGACAACTATGACAAATGTTATAAAAAAGATCATTACAGAGTGCGGGCATAAAGCAGGGCTTATAGGCACTATTCAGAATGAGATAGGTGATGAGGTCGTTCAGACGGCCAATACCACTCCTATGGCTTACGAGTACATGAATCTTCTCAGCCGTATGGCAGAGGAGGGATGCGATACTGTAGTTATGGAGGTTTCTTCTTTCGGGCTTGTTCAGCACAGAATCGGACCGACACATTTTGATATCTCCGTATTTACAAATCTTACTCAGGATCATCTTGACTATCACGGAACGATGGAAGAATATTACAAGGCTAAGAAAATGCTGTTTGAAATCTCTGACATTGCTGTGATCAATACAGATGATGAATACGGTCGAAGGCTTTATTCTGAAATCAGCACGGAAAAATACAGTTTCAGCAGAAAACATGAAGCAGACTTCAGAGCGGACGGTATTTCTCTGAGCAACGACGGAACATCATTTAATCTTAGTTTTAAAAACAGTAGTACTGATGTAAAAATGAAAATGACAGGTGCGTTTAATGTTGAGAACGTAACTGCTGCATTTGCCGCATGTACTAAGTTTGGTATTCCGTCAGAAAAAATATTATCAGTCATTTCATCATATCCCGGTGTTAAGGGAAGGTGTGAAATAATTCCTACAGGAAAAGATTTTACAGTAATCTGTGATTATGCACATACTCCGGATGCTGTTACAAATATCCTTTGCAGTGTTAAGGAGTACTGCAGCGGAAGACTTATTTGTCTTTTTGGCTGCGGGGGAAACAGAGACAGTAAAAAGCGCCCGCTTATGGCAAAGGCAGCTGCGGAATATTCGGACCTGGTTATTGTTACTTCAGACAATCCGCGTGATGAAGATCCTGAGGCGATAATAAACGATATACTTACAGGACTTGAAGGAATAAGTGTCGGGTATATTGTAGTTACAGACCGCAGGGAAGCAATTTACAGGGCTTTGTCAATTGCGGAGAAAAATGATATAATAGTTCTTGCCGGAAAAGGGCATGAGGACTATCAGATATTAAAAAACAATGAGCATATTCATTTTGATGAACGTGAAGTTGTTGCTGACGGTATAAAATTACTTAACAGTTTAAATTATAATAAACGCAATAAATAAATTGCGTTTATTATTAGCCGATTTGCACGGAGATGACGCAGTCATCGGATGTGCAAGGCAATATAAATAAAATAATTATAGTGAAAGTCAAATTTATTTTGACGTTCACTATAAATTTCAGGAGGAAATAAAAATGCCGTTTATTATAAGAATTGGCGTTTCCGTCTTTGCTTTTATTATTGCTGCACTTACAGGATTCGCACTGATTCCGTATCTTAAAAAGATTCACTTTGGTCAGACTATTCTGGAGATTGGTCCTGCGTGGCATAAGGATAAACAAGGAACACCGATTATGGGCGGGTTTATGTTTATAATAGCAAGTCTTGTTTCTTCAGCAGTTGGGTATACAGTATACAGACTGACATATTTCGATGCCGAAGGAAGTGTGGCTCTTAACGGAATGCTGAAGCTTATAGCATGTATGGCTTTTTCATTGCTGTTTTCAGCAATTGGATTTGCTGATGACTACATAAAGGCAGTTAAGAAGCAGAATCTTGGATTGAACGCAAAGCAGAAAATGATATTTCAGTTTATTATCTGTATTGCTTTTTTAGTTGCTATGCATTTTCTCGGTGATACGTCAACAGAGATTAATCTTATGTTCTGCAGCTTTGATATCGGAATTTTTTACTATCCGTTTATGATACTTGTAATGATTTATATTTCAAATGCAGTTAATCTTACAGACGGTGTTGATGGTCTGTGTGCTTCTGTTACAGTTGTTTCAATGCTTGCACTTACAACTGTATGCATGATAATAAGTGAATATGAAGTATCACTGTTTGCTATAGCCCTTGCGGGTGGATGTCTTGGTTTTCTTGTCTGGAATCTTCATCCTGCCAGATGCTTTATGGGAGACACAGGCTCAATGTTCCTCGGCGGTGCATTTGTTGCAGTAAGCATGATAACACATAATCATCTTCTTATGGTTCTTATCGGAATAGTTTATATTCTTGAAGCACTTTCAGTTGTAATTCAGGTTTCATACTTTAAGGCAACAGCACGAATTCATTATAAGAAAACAGGTGAAAAGGGAAAGGGAAAGAGAATCTTTAAGATGTCGCCTATTCATCATCATTTTGAGATGTGCGGCTATTCAGAGTATAAGATTGTAATTCTGTTTTCCGTTGTGGCTCTTTTAGCCGGAACAGCATCGGTTGTGCTTTCCTATATTTTTGAATAATTGTAATTACTAATACATGAATAACCGGATACAAATTATGTTTCCGGTTATTCAATAGTTTTTTCAGGGAGGTTTTCGGATGGATAATGATTCGATAAATATAAATATTAAAGATTCTGAAGTAAGACGAAGAAAAACAAAGAAGAAAAAATCCGTTTCATTTTCCCCCGGAAGTATTGGCGAGAAGATTGCGGAGATACAGATAAAAGGCAGAAAAATGGGCACTGTTGACCTGCCGTTCTTTTTTATTGTAGCTATACTTCTTGTTTTCGGAATAATCATGATGTTTTCAGCAAGTTACGCATGGGCTATAAGTGAAGGATATCCCGGAATATACTATGCCAAGCGACAGATACTCTTTGGTCTTGGCGGACTTGTTGCAATGTTCATAACATCAAGAATCGATTATCATATATTCGCAAAGAAAACTATAGCAGCAGGAATTTTCATCATCGCATTAATACTGATGATTCTTGTATTTACTCCTCTTGGCAGAACACATGGAAATGCAAGAAGGTGGCTTAGTTTAGGAATTGAGTTTCAGCCTTCTGAAATTATGAAATTTGCCATTGTAACACTTTTTTCCCTGATGCTTACCAACAACCGAAAAAGAATCGGTGATTTTAAGAAAGGTGTCCTGCCATTTGTATTTATTTTACTTCTGGTAACACTTATGCTGATGAAACAGCCCCACCTCTCATGTACTATAATAATATGCCTTATAAGCGTTATACTGCTTTTTATCGGAGGGGTTAAAATCCATCACCTTGCAGGTATAGGTGTTGGCGGTATTCTGGGCCTTGCGGCAGTAGTACTTTACAAAATGAGAGTAGAGGGATTTTCATATTTTGAAAAGCGCTTCCGTTCCTGGAGAGATCCGTTTTCAGATATAAGCGGTGATACATGGCAGACATATCAGTCACTTGTTGCAATCGGATCAGGCGGATTTTTCGGAATGGGACTGGGAAACTCAAGACAGAAGTTTCAGTATCTTCCGGAAACAAAAAATGACTTTGTATTCTCAATAGTATGCGAGGAACTTGGATTTGTCGGAGCAGCTACAGTAATAGCACTGTTTGCATTCTTTGTATTCAGAGGATTTTATATTGCTTCAAAAGCACCTGATAAGTTTGGTATGCTTATGTGTATAGGACTTACTTCACAGATTGGTTTTCAGGCATTTCTGAATATTGCTGTTGTAAGTAATTTTATACCGAATACAGGTATCAGTTTACCTTTCTTCAGCTACGGCGGAACTGCCTTAATGATGCTTTTAGCTCAGGTAGGAATAATACTTAATATATCGAGACAGGCACTTATGGATGTCCCTGATGAGACTCCTGATAAGACAGCGAGAAGGAAAAAGGTAGTCAAAGCAGTATCAAAGAAATAACGAAAGGTGAAATAATATATGAGAGCATTAATAACAGGCGGCGGAACCGGCGGACATATTAATCCGGCTCTTGCAATTGCCTCAATAATAAAGGAACATGACCCGGAAGCTGTATTTTTATATGCAGGTACTCCCTTTGGTATGGAAGCAAAACTTGTACCGCAGGCGGGATATGAATTCGCACCTATAAAGGTAAAAGGATTCCAGAGACGTCTGTCATTTGAAAATATCAAAAAAAATATACAGGCAGCTGCATATCTTGCATCATCAGCTTCAAGAGCAAACGAAATAATAAAAAACTTCAATCCTGATATAGTAATAGGAACCGGAGGATATGTAAGCGGACCTGTTGTACGTCAGGCAGCGAAAAAAGGAATTCCGACAGTAATCCATGAGCAGAATGCATTTCCTGGTGTGACAACAAGAATTCTTTCCAGAAGTGTTGATAAGGTTATGCTGACTGTAAAGGAAGCACTTGAGTATCTTGACAAAGACGTTGACTATACAGTTACAGGACTTCCTGTGAGAGCGGAACTTCTTAATATCAGCAAGGAGGATGCGAGAAAAAAGCTTGGTTTTGACAGCAGCTTTACAATCCTTTCGTTTGGAGGAAGTCTCGGAGCCGGATGTATCAATGATACAATGGCTGAGGTTATAAAGTATACAAGAGCCAACGGTTTAAATATCAACCATATTCATGGTTACGGCGGAATGGGAAAAGATACTTTCCCTGAGATTATGAAAAAATACAATGTCCCGCTTAAATCAGACAGAACAAGAATCACTGAATACATTAATGATATGGACTTGTGTATGGCGGCAGCTGACCTTGTTATCTGCCGTTCCGGTGCATCTACTCTTGCTGAACTTGAGACAATGGGAAAAGCGTCAGTCCTCATTCCTTCACCGATAGTTGCAGGAAATCACCAGTTCCATAACGCAAATGTTCTTGGTAAAGCCGGAGCTGCTGTTGTTATAGAACAGAAAAATGTAAAAAGTGAAGAGGTATGTGCAATGATTGAAGATTTTTACAGTAATCCTTTAAAAATTGCAGAAATGTCAGAGAATTCAAAGAAACTTTGGGTAAACGATACTTCTGACAGAATCTGGAATACTATCAGCAGCGTAGTAAAATAACTTTTACAGTACAGACTGTAACCCGAAAAAATATTTTGCATATTATGTGTTAAGTAAAATGTTTTCGGGGGGCAGAAAATTGAATAAGCTAGTTGTAAACGGTGGAAAAAAACTCAGCGGGGAAATAAAGCTTCAGGGTGCCAAAAACAGCATTCTGCCGATACTCTCGGCAGCAGTGCTTACAAACGGCGAGACAGTTCTTGAAAACTGTCCGGATCTTTCTGATGTATATGCTTCATGTCGGATTCTTACACATATCGGATTAAACGTCCACAGAGAAAACCCTGATGTTATAGTAATATCAGGTGGAGGGATACAGACATCTGAAGTCCCGGATTCTCTTATGAGCAGGATGCGTTCGTCTGTAAATTTTCTTGGAGCACTGATTGGCAGATGCGGTGAATGCAGTGTTTCTTTTCCGGGAGGCTGCCAGCTCGGACCACGTCCGCTTGACATTCATCTTGCTGCACTGAAAAGTATGGGTGTCTCTGTTTCAGAAGAATACGGATACATAAAATGCACCGCACCTCACGGAATACACGGAGCCAAAATTACACTTCCGTTTCCGTCTGTAGGTGCAACAGAGAATATTATCCTTGCTGCTGTTATGGCAGACGGAGAGACAGAGATAATAAACGCAGCAAGAGAGCCGGAGATAAATGATCTTGTTCTTTATCTGAAGAAGTGCGGAGCAAGGATAGAATCTTCAGGCGGAGGAAATATATTTATAGAAGGAGTAAGCCGACTGAACGGAACTGATTTTCATATAATGCCGGACAGAATTGCAGCTGCGACATATATGGCTGCCGCTGCTGCAACCGGAGGAGCAATCCGGATTAACTGTACTGAAGGTATTGATACAGATCTTTTCACGGTGTATTTTGAACAGATGGGATGTAAGGTTTATAACAGCGGAAAAAGTGTTTTTATAAAATCAGGTAAAAGCATAAAACCGGTGAAGTCACTTAAGACCATGCCTTATCCCGGATTTCCAACTGATATGCAGGCGGTGTTTATGTCTGTGCTCTGCCGTGCTTCAGGCACAAGTGTGTTTGAGGAAAATATTTTTGAAGACAGATACAGACATGTTGAGGCACTGAACAGAATGGGTGCCGATATAAAAGTTTATGGAAAAATTGCAGTAGTTGAAGGGGTTGGCAGACTTTACGGTGCAGATGTTTCAGCAACTGATCTGCGCGGAGGAGCCGCTATGATAGTTGCAGCACTTTCTGCTGATGGTAAGACGACTATAAGTGAAGCAGGTCACATTGACAGGGGATATGAAAGAATTGAGCAGATACTTTCTTCTGTTGGTGCAGATATAATGAGAAAATCCTGAAAGGTCAGAAAAATGCAGAATGTAAAAAAAGTTAATATAGAAAACAAAAACAATCAGAAACGAAACAGACGAAGAAGAAAAAATATGTTTGGTTATTATGTCCTTGTTGCAGTTCTTGCGTCCGGAATAGCTGCGTCCTTGTCAGTAACACTTCTTTTTAATGTTCACGAGGTTGAAATAACTGGTCTGGACGGAGCTTCATATACTGAAGAAGAAATAGTCAGTAGTTCAGGAATTTCAAGAGGAGATAATCTTGTAAGAATGAATACTGAGGAGATACGTACGGATATGCTTAGTAATCTTCTCCTGATAGATGATGTAAAAATAAAGAAATCTTTTCCTCATAAAGTTGAGATGAATGTTGTTCCGAGTGTGGAAACGGCATATGTTGAATGCAGCGGAGGCTATGTTCTGATTAGTGAAAACTGGAGAATAATCGGTCAGAAGGAAAAACCGGAAAATAAAAATCTGATTGTAGTAAAAGGTTTTGACTGTGTTACATCTGAGGAGAAAACAATTCTGACTTCAAATGATCATGACAAGGGTGAAATTCTGAAGAATATACTTGATGAAATAAAAAAACAGAATATCGAAAAAATGGTTTCCGTTGATATCAGTGACAAGTATGATATTGAATTAAACTATGACAACAGGATAACAATAAAAATAGAAAAACCGGATGATGTTGAGTATAAGCTGAAATACGCTTATAAGATTATTACTGATGAGCTGAGAGAAAACAAAAACGGTTATCTGATATATCGTAATTCTCTTGGATATTCCTATGTATCAGAAGAGGAATATAACCGCATAAACAGTAATACAGGAATTTCTCTTCCGCAGGATAATGATGAAAGTACCAGTCCTGAAATTACAGATATTCCGGTTTCAGAGGAAACAGCTTCAGCACCATACGCTACAACTGCCTCCTCTGTTACTGCAAATAAACCGGTACCGGTGACAGCGGCAGCTCAGCAGGAAGGGTGGTAGGGAATAGTGTTGAATAATATATCATATTTTTTTTAAATATCACTTGAAATTATAACGAAAATATGATAATATAATAGTAAATGTTTATAAGGGATTAATTTTTACTGAATTAAATTTTCATGAAATATAAATTGAGAGGAGTATTAAAATGGCAGGTTTTGTTTTTGAAAACGATGCATATGATCCGGAAGTAAATATAAAAGTAATAGGTGTCGGCGGCGGCGGTGGAAACGCTCTTAACTGTATGGCTGATTCAGGTGTTACCGATATCGAATACATAGCAATAAATACAGATGCGGCAGCTCTCAGAAACTCCAAAGCAACTTCAAAAATTCAGATTGGCTCAAAACTCACAAGAGGCAGAGGTGCTGGAAACAAGCCTGAAGTTGGTGAGAGATCAGCTGAGGAAAACAAGGAAGAAATCGCAGCGGCTCTTAAGGATGCCGATATGATATTCATCACAGCAGGTATGGGTGGTGGAACAGGTACAGGTGCAGCCCCTGTTGTTGCCCAGATAGCAAAGGAGATGGATATTCTTACGGTTGCTGTAGTAACAAAGCCGTTCCTTTTTGAAAGAGAACAGAAGATGCTTCAGGCTGAAAGAGGTATTGCAGAACTCAGAAAGTATGTTGACTCACTTATTGTTATTCCTAATGAAAAGCTCCTTGTTGGTTTTGAAAAGCCGCTTACAATGAGAGAATCATTCTCGCTTGCAGATGATATTCTCAAAACAGGTGTAAAGAGCATTTCTGATCTTATTACAGATGACGGATTTATCAACCTTGACTTTGCAGACGTTTCAACAATTATGAAGGGTGCAGGCTATGCACATATGGCTATTGGTCATGGCCAGGGCAAGGACAAGGCAACAGACGCTGCCAAGGCAGTAATATCAAGTCCGCTTCTTGAAACATCAATCTCAGGCGCTAACAGACTCCTTATTAACATTGCCATGTCAGAGGATGTTCTTGCAGAGGATGTTGATACAGCTACAAAGATGATTACAGATACAGCAGCTGATGACGTTGAATTTATCTTTGGTACAGCGTTCAAGGAAGATATGCAGGACGAAATGAGAATCACTGTTATTGCTGCAGGATTTGGCGAACCTAAGAGTGTGATTACACCAGTTCAGGAAAAGCAGACATCTACAGCTCCGGTTGTTGATGAAGCTCCTGTTGTAAAGACACCGGTTCAGAAGTCATCATCAATTTCTTCATCAATCAGCAGTTCATCTGATGAAGATGATCTTGATGCTATCTTCAAGATTCTTGACAATAAGAAATAATACATTCTTATAAATTATTATTTGAAACGCACGGTACAAATCGTGCGTTTTGTTGTTAAATCATGCCTGAAAATTGTGCATATCTAACAATTGATTTTCCGAAAGCTTGGTAAGTTTTTGGTGTTGTAAAAATGATGTAATATATGTTATAATAGTACTATAATCATCGGAAGTTGCTTTTTTTGAAGCATTTCTCATTCAGGAGGAAATAAAATATGAGTGATAAGAACGAATTAGGTATATTAAGGGAAACAACCGGATTTACAAAGGGCTACATAAAGGAAGATGTTGATAATTACATCAAAAACCTTGTAGAAGAAATAGATAAACTCACAGAGAAAACACAGACTCTTGAGAACGAACTTGAGGAAGCAAATGATAAACTGAGAAATGCTGAAGAAAATCTTGCTTCAGCTAAAAAAGTGTCATCCGCTGGAGGATCGGGCAGTGCACGTGAATCGGAACTTGAGAATGAGGTTAAGACACTTAAAAATAAACTCAACTCAACAACTATAACGCTTAAGAAGCTTGAAGAAGCGCTGCAGTCAGAGAAAAAAGCAAGACAGAGTGAAAAGATGCTTTACGAAGCTGAGAGAGGTTCAGGCAGTATTGCTCCTGCACTGTCAGAATCTTCAAAGCCATCCGAAGACAACAGTGCACAGATTGCAGAACTTAATAAAAAGATTTCTGAGAAGGATGAACTTATTAAGAATAACGAAAATCTTGTTCAGTTAAAGAATAAGGAAATTGCAGAACTTAAGAAAAAGATTGAAGAACTTGATTCTGATCTTAAGAAGGCAAAGGAGGCTCCTGCAGTATCTGAATCAGAATTCAAGAGTTCATTTGATATAGGAAACGTATTTATCGAAGCTCAGAATACAGCAAAGAAGATTACAATTGAAGCACAGGCAGCTGCAGATAAGCTTTCAGAAGAAGCAAAGGAAAAAGCTGAAAAAATTATCAGCGATGCAGAGGCTGCAGCTCAGACAAAGACTAAGGAAGCTGATGAAAGAAGCAGCAGGGTGCTCGAAGAAGCAGACCGTAAGGCTAAGGAAATAGTGGACAACGCTGAAAAGTCAGTTGAAGATGTTAAGAATGAAGTAATAAATAAAGCAGGCGGACTTGACAAAATTTCTGAAGAAATCAGAACTTCATTCAGGGCTGATCTTGATAAACTTAAGGAAAATCTTAAAGTTATTGCAGATGCAATTAACAAAGCTGAGGAAAACTTCAGTAAAACTGTGGAAGATGCAGACAGGAAAATTGATGATTACAGCAAAACAATGTTTGATAAAAAATCGCTTGATGAATATTTAGCTTCTGTTCCGTCGGCTGAGCGTGCTAAGCCGGTTCATGAGAGTCGCAGAAACAGCACATCAGGCGGTGATAACTGGGCTATGGATGATCTCGAGGCTCTTACAAAGCAGGTAGAGATTTCGTCAAATGTCAAAGCGGAAAATCGTCCGAAGAACCAGAGCAGTAACGGGGAAAAGTGGAAAAACGATCTTGCTGCACTTGCAAAAGCTGCAGAAGTTGAGGGAGTATAACCGTCGGACCTATAATGGGCAAAACGCCTAAAAAAAGCAATAAAATTTTATATGCCAGCAAATCATAGTTCGGAAACATCTGGACTATGATTTTTATGTGTGTTGCTATTTTCTGGTATACCAGTTGTGACATTTCATGCATATAATCTCCAGAAAATTCCCTTGACAAATGTCCGGGGATGATGTATTATTATAACACAATATTTAGGTGGTTGTTTCAGACAAAACACAATATATAGAGGAGTTGCTTGAAAATGAAGGTTCAGAAGAGAGACGGAAGAGTTACGGAATATGACAAAACGAAGATTGTAAGGGCCATAAAAAAGGCAAATGCCGAGGTTCCGGACAATGAGAAAGTTGAAAATAATTCAATCGAAAATATCGTAAAGTATATTGAAAAATATGCAGAGAACAAAGTCCTCAATGTGGAAACAATTCAGGATATGATTGAAAGCGAACTTGTCAGACAGGACAAGTACACTCTTGCGAAGAAGTACATAATTTATCGCTATCAGAGAGCTCTTCTCAGAAAGGCAAATACAACTGATGAATCTATTCTCAAGCTTATTAAGAACGAAAACAAAGAGCTTGCTGAAGAAAATTCAAACAAGAACACTATTCTTGCTTCAACTCAGCGCGACTATATTGCTGGCGAAGTTTCAAGAGACCTTACAAGAAGAATGCTTCTTCCTGAGCGAATCTCAATGGCTCATGATCAGGGTATACTTCACTTTCACGATGCTGACTACTTTATTCAGCCTATCTTCAACTGCTGTCTGATAAACATTGGTGATATGCTTGACAATGGTACAGTGATGAACGGAAAGATGATAGAGTCTCCTAAGAGTTTTCAGGTGGCATGTACAGTAATGACTCAGATTATTTCAGCTGTAGCAAGTAACCAGTACGGCGGACAGTCAGTTGACATGATTCATCTCGGAAAGTATCTCCGAAAGAGCAGAGACAAGTATCTTCGTGATATGAAAAAGCAGTTTGCAGATACACTTGATGAAGAAACAATAAACAAAATTGTTGACCTCAGACTTCGGGACGAATTAAAATCAGGCGTCCAGACCATTCAGTATCAGATAAATACGCTTATGACGACAAACGGTCAGGCGCCTTTCGTAACACTTTTCCTTCATGTTGATGACAACGATGAATATGTTGAAGAAAATTCCATGATTATTGAGGAAATTCTCAGACAGAGATATGAAGGAATAAAGAATGAAGCCGGTGTAAATGCTACTCCTGCGTTCCCTAAACTCATTTATGTGCTCGATGAAAACAACTGCTTCAAAGGCGGAAAGTACGATTATCTCACAGAGCTTGCAGTAAAGTGTTCGGCAAAGAGAATGTACCCTGACTATATTTCTGCAAAGAAAATGAGAGAAAACTACGAAGGAAATGTATTCAGCTGTATGGGATGCAGAAGCTTCCTTTCACCATGGAAGGACGAAAACGGCGAATACAAATTTGAAGGACGTTTCAATCAGGGTGTTGTAAGTATTAACCTTCCTCAGATAGGTATTATCGCAAACGGCAACGAAAGTGAATTCTGGCGCATATTTGATGAGAGACTTGAACTTTGTTTTGAGGCTCTTATGTGCAGACACAAGGCGCTTGAGGGAACTCTTTCAGATGTCAGTCCTATTCACTGGCAGTATGGTGCGATTGCACGTCTTGAAAAGGGTGAGAAGATTGACAAGCTGCTTCATGGTGGTTACTCAAGTATTTCTCTCGGTTACATAGGTCTCTACGAAGTTACAAAGCTTATGAAGGGCGTAAGTCATACAACTCCTGAAGGTAAAGAATTTGCTCTGAAGGTTATGAATCATATGAAGGAAGCTACCGAACGCTGGAGAGAACGTACAGGAATAGGCTTTGCACTGTACGGAACACCGGCAGAAAGTCTCTGCTACAGATTTGCAAGAATTGACAAACAGAGATTCGGTGAGATAAAAGACATAACAGACAAGGGTTACTACACAAACTCATACCACGTTGATGTTCGTGAGAAGATTGACGCATTTGAAAAGTTTGAGTTCGAAAGTCAGTTCCAGAAGATTTCAACAGGCGGATGTATTTCATATGTTGAGATACCGAATATCACAGGAAATCTCGATGCCCTCAAGGATATGGTAAAATTTATATACGACAATATCCAGTATGCAGAGTTCAATACAAAGTCTGACTACTGCCATGCATGCGGATTTGACGGAGAGATAATTATAAATGACGACAACGAATGGGAATGCCCTCAGTGTCATAACAAGGACCGTTCAAGACTTACAGTTACAAGAAGAACATGCGGATACCTTGGCGAAAACTTCTGGAATACAGGAAAGACTAAAGAAATAAAGGAAAGAGTGCTGCATTTATAATATGAAATACGCTCAGCTTAAGAAACGCGATGTCGCCAATGGTCCCGGAGTCAGAGTATCACTTTTTGTAAGCGGCTGTACACATCACTGTAAAGGCTGCTTTAATCCGGAAACCTGGGATTTTGACTACGGAAATATTTTTGATGAAAAAATTCAGGATGAGATTATTTCACTCATGGAACCATCATATATCAGGGGGCTGACCGTTCTTGGCGGAGAACCTATGGAAAAGCCGAATCAGAAAGCACTGCTGCCATTTATAGAAAAAGTCAGAGAAAAGTATCCTGAAAAAGATATCTGGTTTTATACCGGCTATACTTTCGAAACTGATTTTTCCGGAAACGGAAGAGCAGTGTGTGAGAAGACTGACAAACTTCTTTCTCTTATTGATGTACTGGTTGACGGTGAATTTATTGAAGAAAAGAAAAATCTTCGTCTTCATTTCAGAGGTTCGGAAAACCAGCGGATTATAGATGTTAAACAAAGTCTTTTATCAGGAAAGACAGTACTTATGGATATATAAAGAGAAGGCTGTGCGGCAACTTGCTGCACAGCCTTTTGCATTGTAAAAAAGATAAGACTATGGTATAATGAAAATAATATCTGATAATTCTGAAAAAATACAGGGGTGAAAAAATGGTTAATTTTATTCTGGGCGAGGCAGGAAGCGGAAAGTCCTCGGAGATTATTGAAAAGATCAGAGAGTATTCGGAAAGTAAGAAAAAGATTTTTGTTATTGTTCCGGAGCAGTTTACCTTTGAATATGAGCGCAAGATGTACCTGAACCTTGGAAGTGCCGTTTCAAACAGCATAAATGTTCTGAGTTTTACCCGTCTTGCCGGATTTATTTTTGATACCTTCGGAAACCGTTCCGGAGAATATGCCGATGATAATGTAAAAACTGCGGTTATGTATCTGGCTATGAAGGAAATCCGGAAAAACAAGTCTATGCTTTACTATACCAGACAGGCAGGAAACCGTTCATTTATAAAAGATGCTCTCGGAATCACGGAGGATTTAAGGCGGGCTGCGGTATCTCCTGAAAAGTTTGCCTCACTTCTTAACGGAGCTGATGCGAAGATACGTGATAAAGGATTTGACATTTCTCTGATATATTCAGCATATGACAGAATTCTTACAGAAAAAGGATATCGTGACGGACTTTCCGACATTACTGAGGCTGCAGCCATCGCAAATATGAATGACTTTTTTGAGGAAAGTATATTTTTCATAGATGAGTTTGACAGCTTCAGTCCTGATGAACTTGAGATGATAGACGTTGCAGTTTCAGAAGCAGCGGAGGTGTTTGTTTCTCTCTGTACTCCTGAAACAGAGAAAAAGGAATACTCTCTGTTTGCCACTGTAAATTCAACATATCTCAGGATAAAGGCAATTGCAGACAAATACAGCATAAAGTGCAGTGAAACCATACTGGACAAACCAATGAGATTTAAAAATGCAGCTGTAGAGACTCTTAGCAGGACAGTTTTCGGAAAGAGAAGAGAAAAAATTTCATCTGAGGGATTTGTAAAAATAACAGAGGCAAGGGACTTTTATCAGGAGGCGGAATTTGTCTGTTCATATATAAGATATCTTGTAAACACAAAAGGATACAGATTTGGGGAAATATCTGTTGCATCAAGACAGCCGGAAGACTATGATGCAGTTCTTGGAGCGGCTATGGAGCGCTATGGGATTCCATATTTTTCGGATACTGAAAAATCCGTTATGCACACATCTGTTGTACTTCTTGTAAGGTCGCTTCTGGAACTTGCAGGCAGAAAGAAAACAGAAACGGATACTGTATTCAGGTATGCTAAAACAATGCTCACTCCGCTGACAATAGAACAGATATCATCACTTGAAAATTTCTGTTTCAAGTGGAATGTTGAAGATGAACTCTGGGAGAGCAGTTTCACTGAAACAGAACTGGCGGGATCTGTTGATAAAAAAGAACTTGAATACATGGAAGGGCTCAGAGCAGCTCTTGTTGATCCTGTACTTGAACTGCGTAAAAAATGCACAGACTGTACTGCTTCAGGAATGTGTCAGCTTATCTACGGTTTTCTTGAGGAGCAGGAGATAACCAGAAGAATAAAAAAACTTATCTCAGTTTACAAGGATAACCAGGACACATATATGGCTTCGGAACTTAACAGACTCTGGGGATGTATCGTTGATATATTCAGTACACTCTCGGAGGTTCTTGACCAGCAGAAGATATCTTCCGAAGATTTCTGCGAGCTGTTTATTCTTATCCTGAAACAGAACAGATTTTTAAGTGCACCTCAGGAGCTGGATGCTGTGTCTGTTGTATCTGCTGAAAAGGCTCGTCTTGAGGGGCAGAAAGTCATTTTTGTCATGGGGGCAAATGAGGGGATACTTCCTTATGCTGTTAAACAGAGCGGAATGCTCAGTGATACTGACAGGCAGGCATTTGAAAAACTTGGAATTGATCTTGGAAAGGATACAAAGCGGTTGCTTACAGATGAAAGGTTTACTGTATACCGTCTGTTTTCGTCAGCTTCAGAGCAGGTTATTATAACATATCCGCTTTCAGATTCAGCGGGAGGAACAAGGTATCCTTCCTATATTCTTACAAGAATAAAGGGAATGTTTTCAGACATCATTTCGGACACAGCTTCTTCACATGACATAATTTTTTATTCTCCTACGCCGCAGTCGGCTTACTACAACTATGTTCAGAACGGAGAACAGGATTCAGTTCTGTGTGCATCACTGAGGGAAGCACTTAAGGAAGATCCGGTTTACAGTGAAAAGATAGAGTATCTCGAAATGCTTAAGCCTGATGCTGACCATCATGTTGAGGACAGTGAGCTTCTGTCAAAACTTCTTGGAAACAGACTGACCGTTTCTGCAACTTCATTTGAGGAGTATAATCTCTGTCACTTCAAATTTTTCTGCCATCATGCACTTCGTATAGCTGCAAGAGGCAGAAAGGAAATGAACCTTATGGAGCTGGGGAATCTGGTTCACGCCTGTCTTGAAAAAATATTTTCAGGCTGCAGCTCCAGAGAAGAGTTTCTTGCACTTACAGATGAAAAGATTGCCGGTATTATAAAAGAAACCTCTGACCAGTACAGAACTGAAAATCTTGGCGGAAACTTTGGTAAAAATGCACGTCTCGATGATGCTTTTGAAAAGTTTACAGAAGATACACTTTCCCTTGTTTCACATCTGAAGGAGGAACTTTCCGTTTCAAAATTTGAACCGCTGAAATTCGAATTTGAAATCAGTGAGGAAAACGGGGTTGAACCTGTGAAACTCAGATCCCTGGAAGGCGTTGAGATTATTTTAAGAGGAAAGATTGACCGTGTTGATATTTATGAGGACAAGGGCGAGAGATTTATCAGGGTAATTGACTATAAGACGGGCGAAAAGAAATTCAGCCTGGATAATATTGTTTTTGGAATTGACATGCAGATGCTGCTGTATCTCTTTTCTGTTACCGGAAATTCAGGACCGTTCGGACAGAGCATTCCGGCTGGTGTCCTCTATATGCCTTCCGGCAGGATTGCACTTGACAGAAAGAGAAATGACAGCAGGGACAAGCAGCTTTACCTTCAGAGTTTTTATCACATGACCGGTGTTGTTCTTAAAGAGCTTAAGGTTCTTGAGGCTATGGAAGAAAATATTGCAGGCATATATATTCCGGCAAAACTTAATAAAGCCGGAAAGGACGGGATACCTGAATTCAACAAAGTGGTAAGTTCATGTCTTTCACGGAAACAGTTTGAAAATCTGAGAGCACACACTTACAGACTGCTTGAAAAAATGGCCGATGATCTTTACAGCGGAGATATTTCAGCTTCACCGCTTAACTACGACAAAAACAAAAATGTCTGCAGCTACTGTGATTACCGTGAAATATGCGGGAACTATCCGCGTATCCGTGAGCGTATTTTACCTGATAATCTCGAAGAAATTAAGGCTCAGCTGCTGAACGAGGAATAAGGAGGAGGAAACTATGGCCTGGACTAAGGAACAGGAAAATGCAATAAATGCAAGAGGCTGTTCGCTGCTTGTATCAGCGGCAGCGGGAAGCGGCAAGACGTCTGTACTTGTTGAGAGACTTGTCCGGATTCTTTCGGACAGTGAAAACAGGGTGCCTACGGACAGAATGATAGTTGTAACATTCACAAGGGATGCTGCAGCCGAAATGAAGCAGCGACTTACTGCAGCTCTTGCCGGACTTATTGAAAAAGATCCTGAAAACCACTGGCTCAATGAGCAGCAGCTTTTGCTTCAGAGCGCAAAGATAGCAACAATACATTCATTCTGCTTTGAGCTTATACGTGACAATGTGCAGGAGCTTGAACTGACCGGAAGTTTCAGGGTAATGGATGAAACCGAGACTTCGGTTATGATATCAGAGGCAATATCCGATCTGGTAACAGAGTATTATGAGAAACATCCGGAAATGATGAACATACTGTACGATCAGTTCTGCTTTAAGGATGACAGTGCGATAGAAAGACTTATCTCTGATATCTACAGATTTATATGTTCTCTTCCTTACGGTATGGAATGGCTGAAAAAAATCTGCCGCGGATATTCACCTGAAGGAAATGCATGTGATGAATTTCTCAGTGAATATTTCAGAGTGGCTGCAGCAAAGGCAGAAACCGCGGAGGAGCTTTCAGCCGAGTGTGTCAGCATTTCAGCAGAGGGGGATATAGGAGAAAAGGCGGTTGATCTGCTTGACAGTGAATATTTTGCAATTGAAAAGGTCAGGAGAATTCTTTCTGATGAGAGCAAAACACCGGAGAAGAGAGCAGAGGAGTATGCCGCAAATACCCCTTTGTTCGGCCGTCTTACAATGAGCAAAAGTGCGGACGCTGACATTGCTGAGAGAATAAAGTCACTCCGAAAGGACTATAAAGCTATTGTAAATGAGGATATTTCGTCCTGCCTTGAGATTGTATCACATGCAAGGGAAGATATCGAAGTACACTTTAAGGTGCTTACAATACTTGAACAGATGATTCGTGAGCTTGATGAGAACCTCTGGAAAACCAAGATTGAAAAAAGCTGTATAGGATTCTCAGATGCGGAAACCCTTGCTGTAAAGCTTCTGTCGTATATGGACGACAGCGGAAAAATAGTGAAGTCCCGGCTTGCACATGATCTGTCCGGTTACTACAAAGTAATTATGATAGATGAGTTTCAGGACACGAACAACAATCAGGATCTTATTTTCAGGCTGCTTTCGCACGGCGGAAGTCCTGAGTGTGCCGGTGACAATCTGTTCATGGTAGGCGACGTAAAACAGTCAATTTACCGTTTCAGACTTGCTAATCCGAAGAATTTTATTGATACCATGGACAGTTCGGTTGAGTATAATGAAAAGGGCAGTGATAAAAATGCATATATAAGACTTAACCGCAACTTCAGAAGTTCGAAGGACGTTATAGAGCTTGTAAACTTTGTATTCAGGTCGGTTATGAGTCGTGAGGTCGGTGAGATTGTTTACGACGGCGGAGAAGAACTTGTTCAGGGTGCGTCGTTTACAGAAAGAGAAAGAAAGACGGAAGTTGCTGTTCTTGTTACCGGTACAGATGACAGTACACTTTCACAGGCGGCATATACCGCTGAAAAAATAGACAGTATGCTGAAAAACAAAGTTCAGGTTGATAACAGGGACGGGGTTACAACAAGAGACTGTACGAAAAAAGATTTCTGTATACTTCTCAGAAGAAAAACAGATGCCGCTCTGTACATTGAGGAGCTGGCAAAAAGGGGAATAACTGCATACAGTGAAGAAACAGCCGGATACCTCAGTTCGCGGGAAATTTCTGTACTTCTTAATCTTCTTCGTGTTGTTGATAATCCGCTTATCGACACTTCGCTTGCAGCAGTGCTCATGTCACCGATGTTTATGTTTACCGATGACGAGATGGTGATTATGAGGCTGGAAAACAGAAAAGGTCATCTTTACAGCTCACTGTGCAGCATTGCGGAAAGCGAAAAATCTGAACAGGTTTCAGATCTGATGCGCAGAAAAATATCCAGAGTACTGGAGGTAATAAGTGAACTCAGAATGCAGTCTGCTTCAATGAGTCTTGTTGAACTGATACGTCACATATATGACCGTACAGATTTCATTTCTGTTATACGCATGTATGAAGACGGGGAGAAGAAGAGAGCAAATCTTCGCGCGCTTCTTGAGTACGCCGGTTCGTATCAGGAATCCTCCGATGAGGGACTGAGCGGTTTCTTAAGATATATTGACAGAACAATCAGAATGAACGGTGACTTTAAACAGGGGCAGACGGTATCACCTTCTGATGATGTTGTTGTTATCAAGACAATTCACAAGTCAAAGGGACTTGAGTTCCCGTTTGTATTTTTATGTGAGTCTCAGGTTCAGTTCAACAGGCAGGACAGCCTGAAAAATATACAGCTTAATTTTGAAAGCGGTATAGGGTTCCGGCTTCAGAACAGGAGAGAGTTTAAGAGGTTTACGACTCTTCCGTTTGAAGTTATAAACAATATGAACAGAAATGATGCTCTCAGCGAGGAGATGCGTCTTCTATATGTTGCACTTACAAGAGCGAGAGAGCAGCTGTTTATTCCGCTTGAACTTGGACCTTCACAGATTAAGAAACTGGGTTCATATGCAAGGAAGATCCAGCAGTATCAGGGAATAACTCCTAAGATATCACGAAGTGCAAAGTCAATGCAGGACTGGCTGCTTATGGCTTTTCTTACCCACAGAAACGGAAATCTGCTCAGGGAACTGAGTGAATACGACATGTTCTTTATTGCAGATACCGAATTTAAGATAAACTTTACAGAAGTAAAGGCGGCAGCAGAAATAACTGAGGACGGGAAAACGGCTGACAGGGTTAAAGCTGAGCCGGACCCTGAGCTTACGGAAAAGATAAGAAATATGTTCAGTGAAAGCCGGAATAATTCCCGTAAAAAAGTTCAGGCTAAGTTTTCTGTTTCAGACATTTCAAAAGACCATGACAAATTCGGACTTATACTCAGGAGACCTTCATTTGCTTCAGAAAAGCACGGAATGACGCCTTCTGAAAGAGGCACTGTTGTTCACAGCATTCTTCAGCACAGCGACTTTGCAAAGCTTGCGGAAAATCCTGAGGCAGAGATAAAGAGGGCTGCGGAATGCGGATTTATCACCAGGAGTCAGGCTGAGGAAACAGATGTTCAGTTTATAAGGAATTTTATCTGTTCGGATATATTCCGCAGAGCACTTATTTCACCCCGTGTTGAAAAGGAAAGAAAATTTCTTGTAAAAATATCTGATCTGAATCTTGGCGGGGACAGATTTGCGGAGTATAATGACACAGACTGTATGGTTCAGGGAATAATAGACATGTACTTTGAGGAGGATGACGGTATTGTTCTTGTTGATTACAAGACGGACAATGTAACCGATATCTCAGTACTTGCGGAAAACTACAGTACACAGCTTGAAATTTACAAAGCTGCGCTTGAGAGTATGGAAAATAAAAAAGTTAAGGCTATGATTATTTATTCTCTTAAGCTTGGCAGTTTTATTGAGGTTAAACAGGAGGGAAAGAATTGGGAAAACTGTACTGTCTGATTGGAAAAAGCGGTTCGGGTAAGGATACTGCATTTGGAAATGTGATGAACAGAAAAATACCGTCACTTTTTCCGGTTGTAACTTACACAACCAGACCAAAGAGGATAAATGAGACAGAGGGTGTGGAATATCACTTTGTCGGTAATGAAAAACTTACGGAACTTGAAGCTGAGGGTAAGGTTATAGAAAAGAGAACATATCATACTGTACACGGTGACTGGACGTATTTTACCTGTGAAACGGATATCTCAGAGGGGAATTACATCATGATAGGCACGCCTGATGTTGTAGACAGGCTTTATGAGAAGTACAGCACAGATGAAGTTGTTGTTATTTATCTGGAGCTTGACGACGGAATACGTCTTAAGAGATGCATCTCCCGTGAGTCCGAACAGAAAAATCCGAACTACAGCGAGGTATGCAGAAGATACCTTGCCGATGAGGCTGATTTTTATAAGGGAAGGGTGGAAAAATATCCTCTTCTCCACAGAATAGATTCATCACTCTTACCTGATGAAATTGCGGATCAAATCGAAAGAATAGTATGTAATTGTTGACAAACCACTGTATATAGTGGTAAAATATTAATGGTGTTATTACAGAAACATTATACCGCAGAAGATGTTTCTGAAGCCAGCTGACTCTCTCATCTGCGGAGAAACGGAGTAAATTAATGGGACTTACATTAACTGAAAAGATCCTCAAAGACCACATTGTAGACGGTGAGATGATCAAAGGAAACGAGATCGGAATCCGTATTGACCAGACATTAACTCAGGACGCAACAGGAACAATGGCATACCTTGAATTTGAGGCTATGGGTGTTCCAAGGGTAAAGACAGAACGTTCTGTTGCATATATTGACCACAACACACTTCAGAGCGGATTTGAAAATGCTGATGACCACAGATTTATCGGAAGCGTTGCAAAGAAACACGGAATTTACTTCTCAAGACCGGGTAACGGTATCTGCCATCAGGTTCACCTCGAAAGATTCGGCGTACCTGGCAAGACTCTTATCGGTTCTGACAGCCACACACCAACAGGCGGCGGTATCGGTATGATTGCTATCGGTGCAGGCGGTCTTGACGTTGCTGTTGCTATGGGCGGCGGTGCATACTACATAACATGCCCTAAGGTTGTTAAAGTAGAGCTCACAGGAAAGCTCAGCCCATGGGTTGCTGCCAAGGACGTTATTCTTGAGGTTCTCAGAATCATGTCAGTTAAGGGCGGTGTAGGCAAGGTTATCGAATACTGTGGTGAAGGCGTAAAGACACTTTCAGTTCCTGAAAGAGCTACAATCACAAACATGGGTGCAGAGCTTGGTGCCACAACATCAATCTTCCCTTCAGACGAGATCACAAAGCAGTTCCTTAAGGCACAGGGACGTGAAGAAGTATGGACTCCGCTTGCTGCTGATGAAGATGCAGTATATGATGAAGAAATCAAAATCAATCTTTCTGAACTTGCTCCTCTTGCAGCATGTCCTCACATGCCTGACAACGTTAAGAGCGTTAAGGAAATAGGCAATATCAAGATTGATCAGGTTTGTATCGGTTCATGCACAAACTCTTCACTTCTCGATATGATGAAGGTTGCTCATATCCTCAGAGGCAAGACAGTTCACCCTGATGTTTCACTTTCAATTGCCCCTGGTTCAAAGCAGGTTCTCAACATGATGGCTCAGAATGGACTTCTTTCCGATCTTATCGATGCGGGTGCAAGAATTCTTGAAAGTGCATGCGGTCCGTGTATCGGTATGGGACAGTCACCTAACTCAAAGGGTATCTCACTCAGAACATTCAACAGAAACTTCGAAGGACGTTCCGGTACAAAGGACGGACAGATCTATCTCGTTTCACCTGAAATGGCTGCTATCTCTGCAATCACAGGTGTTCTTACAGATCCGAGAGAAATCGGCGAAATGCCTGATTTCAAACTCCCTGAAGAGTTTGTTGTAAATGACAACATGATAGTTCTTCCTGCTGATGAAAAGGATATGGACAGCGTGGAAATCCTCCGCGGACCAAACATCAAGCCATACCCTGAGACAGCTCCGCTTGTGAAGGACATAAAGTGCAAGGTTTCACTTAAGGTTGAAGACAATATCACAACTGACCACATCATGCCTGCAGGCGCGAAGATTCTTCCGCTCCGTTCAAACATTCCGGCTATCTCACAGCACTGCTTCACAGTATGTGATGAAAAGTTCCCGGAAAGAGCAAAGAGTCTCGGTCAGAGTATTATCGTAGGCGGTGCAAACTACGGTCAGGGTTCATCAAGAGAACACGCAGCTCTTGCTCCTCTCTATCTCGGAATCAAGGCAGTTCTTGTTAAGAGCTTTGCAAGAATTCACAGAGCTAACCTTATCAACGCAGGTATCCTTCCTCTTACATTTGTAAACGAAGCTGATTACGACAAGATCAGTGAAGGCGATGAGATTGAGATTTTAAACGTGCGTGCTGACATTGAAGCTGACAAGACAGAGCTTACTGTAACAAACAAGACAACAGGTGCACAGATTCCTGTTCTCTGTGAACTTACAGGACGTACAAAGGATATCATCCTTGCTGGTGGTCTTCTCGACTACACAAGAGAAAACTTAAAGTAATTAAAGTAATTCGGAGGTACAAAGCTATGGCAAAGATTCAGATGAAAACACCGCTCGTTGAGATGGATGGAGACGAGATGACCAGAATTCTCTGGAAATGGATTAAGGAAATTCTCATTCTCCCTTACGTTGATCTTAAGACAGAATACTATGATCTTGGTCTTGAACACAGAAATGAAACTGACGACAAGGTAACAATAGAAAGTGCTGAAGCTACAAAGAAGTACGGTGTAGCAGTAAAGTGTGCTACAATCACACCTAACGCTGCAAGAATGCCTGAGTACAACCTCAAGGAAATGTGGAAGTCACCTAACGGTACAATCCGTGCAATCCTTGACGGTACAGTTTTCAGAACACCTATTCTTGTAAAGGGTATCACACCATACATCCCTACATGGACAAAGCCAATCACAATTGCACGTCATGCATACGGTGATGTTTACAAGAACACAGAGATGCAGGTTAAGAAGGGTTCAAAGGCTGAACTCGTTGTAACTGATGAAAACGGAAACGAAACAAGACAGGAAATCTTTAACTTCAAGGATACAGACGGTATTATTCAGGGCCTTCACAACAAGGATGACAGTATTGCAGGATTTGCAAGAGCATGTCTTAACTACGGTCTCGACCTTAAGCAGGATGTATGGTTTGCTTCAAAGGATACTATTTCAAAGAAGTATGACCACAGATTCAAGGATATCTTCCAGGAAATCTACGATAACGAATACAAGGAAAAGTATGAAGCACTCGGTATCGAATACTTCTATACACTTATCGATGACGCTGTTGCACGTGTAATCCGTTCAAACGGCGGATATATCTGGGCTTGCAAGAACTATGACGGTGACGTTATGTCAGACATGGTTTCAACAGCATACGGCAGCCTTGCCATGATGACTTCAGTACTTGTTTCACCTGACGGAATCTACGAATACGAAGCTGCTCACGGTACAGTTCAGAGACACTACTACAAGTACCTCAAGGGCGAAACAACATCAACAAACTCTGTTGCTACTATTTTCGCATGGAGCGGAGCTCTCAGAAAGAGAGGAGAACTGGACAACACTCCTGACCTCTGCGAATTTGCGGACAAGCTTGAAAAGGCTACTATCCAGACAATCGAAGAAGGCGTTATGACAGGCGACCTCTACATGATTTCAAAGCTTGAAAACAAGAAGAAGGTTGATTCTGAAGAATTCCTCAAGGAAATTGGAAAGAGACTTGAAGCTTTATAATAAATATTTACAGGAAATTTTTATAAAAAACAAGGGCTGTGCGGTAATATGCTGCACAGCCTTTGTGGTTTTCAGATTCCGGATTGGTGAAATTTTTTTAAAATTTGCAAAGAATTTCTGTAATATTTTCGTGCTGAAAAAAGATTTATATATGAGGAGCATATGACACAGTACAAGTAAGTGAGGGAGTAATGAAAGTTGAAAATCTTACTGACGAAACAATAAATGACGTTATTCAGAAATATAAAAACACTGTTTATGGTCTGGCTTTTACAAATACGGGAAACAAACATGATGCTGAAGATATTTTTCAGGAAGTGTTTCTTCTTTATTTCACAAAAGGAGTTCACTTTGACAATGAAACAGCCCGGAAAATGTGGCTTGTCAGAACCACAGTTAATAAGTGCAGGCAGAGTAAATTCAGTACATGGAACATGAGGGTTGACAAACTGGAAAACCTTGATGATATACAGACAGTCGAATTTGAATCCTCTGAAGAAAGCAGTGTTTATACGGCAGTTATGGAACTTCCGGAAAATTATCGTCTGCCGGTGTACCTGTATTATTTTATCGGCATGTCGGTAAAGGAAATAGCCGCAGTTCTGCATGTCAGAAGCAATACAGTTAATGTACGAATGACAAGGGCAAGAAATATTCTGAAGGAAAAACTGAAGGAGGATTATTTTAATGAAAAATGATATTTTTGAAAAGATTCAGTCCCGGCTTGAACCTGATGGAGAAATAGTTTCAGAAACCGTACGCAGAATAAAAAGTTCCGGTACTGTAAATAAACATTCAAAAAAATTTATGTGGATTATTGCACCGTCCGCTGCTGTTTTTGCATTTCTGATTATTTTGAATATTAATTCAGAAAATTCATCACGCGGAGAGAATGAGATTTATAATCCTGTGACTGATCCCGTTTTTACAGAAGCAGAAACTTTTCCGGAAACAGTATCTGAAAGCATGGTTACCGAAAGTAAAACAAATCCGGTAACCTCAGCTGATGAACCGGTTACAGACAATGAAACTGTTACTGAGGCATCTGTTTCTGAGGAATGGATACCGGATCGCAGCTATGATAACTTTTCCGAATATTCAGACGGACTTGTTGTTGCTCCGGAAATAAAAGCAAATGAATATATGTATTTTAACTTTAATAACAAATCATATAAGTTCGCCTGCGAATGCTACGGTCAGATATACAGCGAAGTTTTCGGTGGCTGGGGGTACTGGAGCCATATTCCAAATGATTCATATATTGATGAATTTCTCGGAAATATTGATATCAGTTCCATATATGCAGAGTATGGCAGACCGCAGGAATGTGCTGAACTGTACAGCATAAAAACTCTTGAAACCGATTATCTTTATGCTGTAAAATTTTCCGGTGAAAGCAGATATTATCTGTACGCCAATATGTCAGAGAAGTTTGAAAATTTTTCTGAATTTATAAATGCAGTTAATCTGAAAAACTTTACTTTCGATGGTCAGGCGATTAACCGGTTCAGTGACGGAAGTGTAAAAATAATCGATAACGATTCAGAACTGCTGAATATGATTCTTCAGTTAAACGGAACCATAACTGAAAATCCTGTGGAATCATACGAAGTGGAAACCTATCTCGACGCTCCTTTGTACGGCGGAGAATTATGTTTCAGATGGAACAGTGAGGGATTTGTTACGGTAAAGGCTTTTAGAGTTCTGATGACGTATGATGTGGGAAAAGAAGCAGTAGGGGGGATAATGGAATATTTACAGGTGTCATGATCGTTGGAATAATATTTATTTAAAAACTCACAAATAATTATGCGTTATTTTGTGCATTGATACATTTTTTTATTTTACAGAGAATCTTTGTAATATTTTCGGGTTTAAAAATGATTAATATACAGAGGAACATATAACACGGCTGTGATTGTTGCAGGTTCATTTACACTGAAATTTTTTATGATTTGTACTATCTTCGTTTATATTGGGGTTATTTTGCTTAGCACTAAAAATCAGGTGATGGTGTTGCAGGAAAAATAAACAATAAATTAATCATGCAGTGTGAGGGGGATGAGGAATTTGAAGACATTTGTATAACAAGGAGGGGATAAATAGATTTTTTAATGTTTATAAAATGAAAAGGAGAGTTTATACATGAAAGTAAAAAAATTGTTTTTAACTATGGTGACTACTGCTGCGTATATTTGTACTCTTTGTAATACAAATGTATTTGCAGAAAAAAATAATAATTTATCTTTACAGAATGAAAAGAGTTGTAAAATACAAGAGATAGTGGATGCTTTGAGAAATTCCAAAGAGGGGATACCATCTTCGGTTTCTCAGGATGATATTGATTTTATAATTAATGAGGGCGGAGAAGAAGGCCTTGAAGCTTTGGAATATATTTATAGTATTTCCAGACCAGTTGAAGAAGTGCTAAGTGAAATGACAATCGATAGAAAAACAAAAGTCTCAAATCACTATTCCTATTCATATGATGTTGAAACTTCTGAAGTTTTATTTGATTCCGGTGAAAAATATGATTATGAGCCAGTTGTTAATAAAAAAGAAGGAATTAAGAAGTCAACTTTGAAAGGATTAAATAGTAATGTTTCAAATTACGCTTTTCCTTACGATTGGTATGAGCCTGATCCACAAAATTATGATAATACCAGGTCAACATGTAAACTAACCATTGTAACTTCATCCGGGGCAACGTATAAAGGTTCTGGATTTTTAATAGCAAATAACTATGTTGGAACAGCTGGTCATTGTTTATATGCTGATGCGTATGGTTCAAATAAATGGTGTGCATATGTTATTGTTACACCTTCAGCAAATGTCGGCTCAAATCCCAACCCTTATGGAACATGCAGATCTCTGAATCATGAAGTAGGTGGAAATTGGTATGACCATTACCAATATGATGATGACTGGGGAATTATACAGTTAAATAAATCTTATTCTATTGGCTATATGGGTTTAATGGCACCAGGAAATGATATATATAATTGGGGTGTAAGAGCGCAAGGCTGGAGAACCGATGGTAATGGTAATATGTATTTATGCAGAGGAAGCATTACTTCAGCAAGTGATAGAATTGTGTATATAAGTTCGGATGTCTATCATGGTATGAGTGGTGGCCCACTAATTGAGGATAGAGATTATATAATTGGATTTGTCAGGGCATATACATATCCTGATCCAAACTCAAATCCTGGACATGGTCCTGGTGAAATAGTGAAATTTGATAACTGGCTATTTAATAAAATGGCTTCATACAGATAGTAAATGCGAAATAACTTTTGATTAGATTTAAGGTATATGCACTCTTAACCGATGAATTGAAATAGATTCTTTATCCTGAGTACCATCGGTTAGCAGTGCAGAAAGCCTTAGGTTTATATAAAAAATTTTTCAGAAATATTTTTAGGAGGGAAAAAATAATGAGCTTATTTACAAAAAAGAATATAGTGTCAATCGCTTTGACAGTGGGAATGGTTACTAACTTATGCATTCCATACTCTGTTATGGCTGCCGCTGAGTACAAGGAAATTACTGATGAACCAATAATTTCAGATGCAGTTTTAAAAGAGATGAAATCAGGAAAATCTGAAATACCTGTAATAATATGGAGAAACTCAGTTTCTGATAAAGATATTGAAGGACAGGTTAAAGAAAAAATAGGGTTCACGATAAATGATCTTGAGGAAAAATATGACTTGCCGTCACCGGAGCTGATTAATGAATTGAGTAAGGCGGCTCAGGGGGATGCGAAGGAATATCTTGAGGTGCTGATGAAAAGTCATATGGATTTGACTGCTTCTTCAAGAAAAAAAGAGAATGAAAAGACAGAACTTTATTTAAAGACAAGACGCTCTATTGTAAGTGAGATATATTCTGAAAAAACTCAGGAATTTATTGAAAAAACTGAAATAGATAATAAATCTGTACTTTTTTCAAGCAATTATGCTCCGATGATGATATGTAATTTAACTCCTGCTGAAATAAAACTTGTTTCAGAAAACGATGATGTTGAGGAAATTGAATTATATACGGATGACAAAGAGGGGGACTGTGCATTCCCAAGCACTAACGTAAAATCTGTTATGGGTATAAACAAGATAAATCAATATCTGAATTTAACTGGTGAAAATGTAAATATAGGTATTTATGAATCAAATAAAGTGGATAAAAATAATACTGATTATGACTTGAATATGTCCAAAGTAAATGTTATTTATGGTAATAAACTGGAGACAGATCATGCGACATGGGTAGCAGCGGTAGCAGCCGGAAATCAGGGAATTGCTCCAAATGCAAATATTTTATCGGTTTCAAATCATACTGACTGGGAAGGCTTCAGTGCATCTGGTGCATTGCCGGGTCTGGAATGTTTGATAGATGAAAACGTAAAATTAATAAATGTAAGCTGGGGAATAATAAAAAATACATTTTGTTATGATAATTGGGCAAAATATTTTGATAATGTTGTTTCCAGCAGTAAGGTAACAATAGTATGTGCAACAGGTAACGTATATGGTAGAGTAATACTTAGTCCTTCTTCTTCATATAACTGTATTGCTGTTAATGCTTTTAAGAAAGTAAATAATGAAAATTTATTATGCGAATATTCATACATGACGGATGGATATGGTTGTATAAAACCAGATGTAATAGCAGAGACTTTTGGAGCACAAAGTGATTTAGGAGGTACAAGTACAGCCACACCTGTTATTACTGGTATGATATCTCTATTATTGGAATATAAACCGAATCTTGCTGCTCATCCGGAATTAATAAAAGCTATTTTGATGGCGTCATGTCATGAAAAAGCTACAAGAATCTATAATAAAACCACTGTTTTAAATGAACCATTAAGTGAGGGGATATCACTTCATCAAGGAGCTGGGATCCCAAATATGTATAATATGATAAGTATTGCTTCCCAGCATTCATATGGAAGTGGAACTCTTGAGGATGATGAAATAAGCATTCCTATTGTGCAACCAAAATATAATGCTCAAAATATGAATGTAGCTTTTTCTTATTTGCAGTCTAATATAAGTATTAGTCAAGACAAACCTGTTAATTATGATAATTATAATATTAGACTTACAGCAGGAAGTACATCTAAGACATCAGAAAACCCAAATTCGTCAACTGAGTTAATTTATACTGATTTATTTTCCTCTGATAATAAATATACTTTGAAAATATTCAAAAATAGCGGAAATTCTCAGGAAATTTCATATGGCTATGCATGGTCAACGGATAATGTAAAGTTTATTCCAACTCTTGCAGAAGAAGGATTATATTCTCTTAGAAACAAGGCATATAATACATATATGACAAATGATCCGTCTAATTCAAGATGCACACTTAATAGTTATACAGGCAATAATAATCAGATCTGGGCTATGAAATACAATAGTAGTACTGGAAAATATACTATGCAGAGTGCTTACGGAACAAGCGATGGTATGAAGACCGGCACGACTATTTCAGGATCTTATAAAAATGTAGCTGAAGGAACAAGCTCTCAGGCTGCAACGGTAACAATTCAGTTTAACGGAGATGGTTCATATACCTTTTTACAATATATAAACGGAACCAAGTATGCTTTGGATAAATATAGTAATTATGTTGCGTGGGCACCGTATAATGAAATTCGGTTAACACAGAGATGGTATATGGAATCACTGCAGTGGAGACGCGGAGATGTAAATATGGATGGAGTAATTAATTCAGCTGATGCAAATGCTGTTTCACAGTATTTAACCAATTCATCTGTACTTACCTCAAATATTCAGAAATTCCTCGCAGATGCAAATCTGGATGGAATAATAGATGTATCCGATGTAAGTTATATTAATTTGGGCTTATGCTAAAAGGAGAGGATTTGTATGAAAAAGTACATAGCATTATTAACAGCACTCAGCATACTGGCAGCAACCGGAACAGTCGGATCAACTGCTGCTTCAGAAACTTTAGACGGAAAGTCAGATACAGTTTCGGCGGCAGAAAGCGAGAAAAAGGAATGTCTGATTTCTTTTAGAATATCAGGCGGTTTTAATTCATATTTTTTTAGTAAATATTATCATAAATTGGTGGAAGCAAAATTAAATGAAGGCGCTGATGAGAAAAAAGCAGCAAACGAAGCAGATGATATAATACAAGCTTTGACAGCAGAGTATTATGAATATGGCAGATTAAAGGACGATGAGCTTGAAGCCGAACGACAGGAATGTGTTTCCAGTCTCGTAAATGACCACATCGATTCTTATTTTAGCAGAACGGGACTTGACAGAAATGAAATCAAATTTACTGATATTTCAGAATTTGATAAATACAAATTTTTGATAACAGCTTCACTTACCGAAGAACAAATAAAGAAAGTAGATGAAGAGGGTGAATATTTTTCGGTTCTTAGTTCTGGAGATGATATTGAAAAGTACAAGGGCAAAATAGGAAATACTATACTTCGTGATGAAGTAAGGTCGGGAAATGATCAGCACTGTGTTGAAATTGAAATTTTCTCTGATAAGGTCAATATGGAGGAATCAGAATGTATTGCCTTTGCAGAGGAAGTACTTGAACCGGTAGGAATAACGGTTATAAAAGAAAATGTTGGTTGCCGTGAAAGATATATTACTGTTCCGGCTGTAATTTCCACGGAACAGCTTGCTGAAATCTGCACAATGGAAAGTGTTGTAGATGTTTATGGTACAGGAGGCGAACTTCCTCCGACTGAAGAGCCGACTTCAGAACCTACTTCTGAACCTTCAGATACACCGACATCAGAACCAATTTTGGAATTTGAAACCGGAGACATAAACAACGACCTTAAGATAGACGTAACCGACCTGTCAGAACTGTCACTTGCATTAATCGGAGACAGAAAACTCAGTGAAATTCAGCAAAAATTAGCTGATGTTGACAAAGACGGAAAAGTAACGCTTTCAGACCTCGCAAGAATGAGGCAGTATCTTTCGAAGATAATCACTTCGTTTGATTAATCTTGTTCCATGTTGAATATGTGAGGACAAATGATTAAATAAAAACATTCAGACAGCAAATTTCAGATTCAATCTAATTCAAATACTCCAATTCATAAAAAACAGAAAATGCAGTTCCCCGGATTTTCGGGGAGCTGCATTTTCTATTTTTGTGATTATAGTGAACGCAAGATAATGTACGTTCACTATAATATTTTCATTTTATTGCCATGTACATCCGTCCTTTGCTGCCATTCCGTGCATATCGGCACCGGTAAACGAAAAAATAATTTTTGTTTACTATTTACAGCATTTGGAACTATTCTGATATCGGAACAACTTTTAATGTCATTCCCAGAGGTTCAAGTACTTTAAGAACAGTTTCCAGCTGTGGATTTGTGAGTCCTTTTTCCATTCTGGCTATAACCGGTTGCTTAACACCACTGAGCTCTTCCGGTTTTTTCATTTTACAGAGAATCTTTGTAATATTTTCAGCTTTAAAAAGGATTAATTTAATGTGAAGTATTTCACACAGATAAGAAAGTCAGTAAAAATGAAAGGCAGAGAAAGAATATCATGAACAGAAACAGGAAAAGCATAACAGAAGAAATAATACGTCTGCTGTACCGTCATCCGTATCTATGCGCATTTATTATTTGCATAAGTCTTAATCCTTTGTTTTTTGGAGCCACTGAAAATATTCCCGGTAATGTACCGTGGATATGTGCTCTGATTGTTTTTTCAGCAGTTTCAAAAATATTTGTCAATAAATACAGGGCAAAAGAGATAAACAGAATATGCTTTACTGTACTTGAAATCTGTTCTCTTGCAGCCATATTAGGTTTTCTTCATTTATACAGCTGCTCAGAATACAAAGGAATCTGGTTTTTTACCGGAGGGTGTTTAGCAGTTTATTATCTGTACTGGAGACTGTATACAGAAAAATATGATTTTCAGATGAAATCACTGCTGATAATGGGTATTGGTTTTATGCTGAAACTCCTTTATGTTCTTGAAACTTCAGTGTATGTACGTCAGCATGATGTCGGAAGTTTTGACGGTGACATCGGTCATGCAGGATATATAGGATATCTGCTTCAGAATTTTCACCTTCCGGATTTTGATGTAAGGGAAAGATGGCAGTTCTGTCACCCGCCGCTACATCATATTATCAGTGCCGCATGGGTGTATATAAATGAAAAATGTTTTATGGTGGATTATAATCAGGCGAGGGAAAGCATCCAGACTCTGACACTGTTTTACTCCATGTGCATTGTTATTTCCGCATATAAAATATTCAGATACTTTAAACTTGAAGGCAAATCACTTTATCTTCCTCTGGCGGTTGTCGCATTTCACCCTTCATTTATCATTTTTTCAGCAAGTATAAATAATGATGTATTAGCAACAGCTTTTATGACAGGAACCATTGTGTCAGTTCTGAACTGGTACAGAAATCCTGATATGAAAAATATAATTAAAACTGCACTTTGTCTCGGATTGGGTATGATGACCAAGCTTACTGCGGCACTTGCAGCACCGCCGGTGGCAGCTGTATTTATCATAACTTTTATAAAAAATATGAAAAAAGACTGGAAAAAGTTTTTGATACAGTTCGCGGTATTTGGAATTATATGCGTTCCGCTGGGACTGTGGTTTGAAATAAGAAATTTTATAAAATGGGACGTACCTGTTCTGTATGTACAGGAAATGAGCAAAGGTGAACTGCAGTATATCGGAGATATAAATTTCTTCTCGAGGATATCTGATTTTTCATTGTTTCAGTTCAGAAATGTGTTTGAACAATGGGCATATACAGATGACAAAACGGGTGAAATATTTGGATACAATGAATACAATCCGCTTATTGCACTGCTGAAAACATCAGTATTCGGCGAATTTATAAACAGCGGAAATTCAGGGGGAAATGAATTTTTAATAAAGATGTCCGAAATACTTTTCTACAGCACAGCTCTGATTGCTGCAGGTTCATTTATACTGATGATAATTGTTTTATCAAAAAAAGGGATAATCAGGGTCACTGAAAAAATACTGTTCGCTTCATTTTATCTGATTATGATGATAAATTATTACAAGCTGCAGTATGATTATCCGTTTGTATGTACAATGGATTTCAGATATATTACGCCGTCAGTTATAACAGGTGCTCTGTTTTATGGTATAGCTGAGAAGCATTACGGCTCCGGCAGTCACCCTGCAGTCCGCACAGCAGAAACTGCAGGGAAAATTCTCACTGTAAATTTTGTGATTTGTACCATGGTTGTTTATATTGGGGTTTGTTCGGCTTAGCACGAAAAAATCAGGAAAAAATAACCACCCCTTATATGAATTACATACGAGGAGTGGTTATTTTGAATGGATGATTATAAAAGTTTATTCTTAAGTTTGATGAGGTCAAGAATTGAAATTTTTCCGTCGTCGTTCATATCAGCAGCCTTTGCGTTGTCACCTGAAAGTGTAACTTTTCCGATGAGATGCTGCATAACTTTAACAACGTCAGCTACAGTAACTGCACCGTTGCCGTCTGCATCACCCTTAACAATTTCTGAAACAGGAGGCTGTGTAACAGTAGTTGTAGGTGTTGTCACTGAAGGAGTTGATGGATCTGATGGATTCTGTGAAGAACCGCCTGTTGGAACCTTAACTGCCATTACTGCGTTATATGCAGCCTTTGGTGTGTAGTTTGCACCGAAC
>JAUNJJ010000285.1:2013-2254 GCA_030533325.1 Oscillospiraceae bacterium | reverse complement strand
ATCCAAATATATTACCTTTTCAATGTTATCAGATAATACTCTTGAAAGAAACAACCTATAATAAGTTGCCATAGATGAACCTACATGATCTGTTTGGTAACTCTTTCCTATTGGAAAATCACTAAACAAATTATCATCCATTCTATAGAATATTATATTCTGACCATATATATTTACTTGATGCGTTATTTGCTCTATATGATCATCTGTTAATCCACCATGCAGCAGATGAATATTTACA
>JAUNJJ010000285.1:0-2003 GCA_030533325.1 Oscillospiraceae bacterium | reverse complement strand
TTACATTGATACCCTTATTATTTTCAAACAATGAGGTAAGCATAACACCTGTAGGCATTATGTAATTATCATCTGTACTACATACTATATCTATAGAATATTTTTGATTCATATTTTGCAAAAATACAAATTAATTATAGAATAAACAAAGTATTAATCTTTTTTTATTATGATTTATAGTTTTGTAACTATTTAATACAAATTATCTTGCAGTATAAAATTAATATTAGTACTTTTACAATAAGATGTAGTAAGATACTAAGAATAGCTGTAATGGCATAGACTTAACAGCTGTAGTTATATAAAGTGAATAGGCTATAGAGACATAAAGTGAATAGGGTAGTCAGGAACTAACTGAACAGCAGTTGAGAAACTGTCAGAACTTAACTTCAGTTATGTTCTCAACAAGCTATCGTTGTATCAACACAAAGCTTTGTATGTGCATCCGAAAGCTTCGAACGGAGATTCGAAAGCTTTGAATATACATCCGAAGCCTTTGAACGAAAGTCTGAGTACTTTTGCATCCTTACTATAATATTAAAATATTATAATTGAAATAATAAATTTTGTAATTCATTATAATAAATGCAAAATAATTAGTATCTTTGCACTTGATAATACACTAATGTCCAAAAGAAAAAAATGAATAATAACTCCGACTTGCGCTCTCAGAGCCTTGATATGCTACGTTTCCCATTGGCAGTTGTCGTATTAATAGTACATACAATTCAAACAGATTTGATACTGCATGGCAATAGAATAGAAACCGATGATATGCCTTTATTATTGGCAATGAAAGACTTTGTCACAGCGTTTCTCAGTGATCAAAGTGTGCCTGTATATTTCTTTATCTCTGGTTTTGTATTCTTCTTGGGAGGTAAATTATCCAACGAGAGATATGTCCGTAAGATGAAGAATAGGTTTAAGTCATTGTTTATTCCATATATCATTTGGAATTTATTTGCTATATTATTTAAGTTAGCGATGTTTATTCCCTGTCTTTCATTTATTTTCAAAGGTGCTTATTTGAAGCAGTTGGATTTTGGTATTTCTGCCATTTTGAATGAGTTCTGGAATTCCTCAAATGGAATGGTTATCGAACCTGAAACAAATATCCCAACGCCAGTACTTTCTAATGAAATATTCCCAGCAGATCCCACCCTATGGTTTGTTCGCGACCTAATGATAGTTGCGATTACTACACCTATTTTATATTGGCTATTAAATCGCACAAGGCATTATCTTGTATTTGCTTTTGGCATATTGTGGTTCTATTCTGATTTGTTATGGGGTCATACCAACCAGCTAATTACAGCATATTTCTTCTTTTCATTCGGAGCATACATGAGTATCAACGGCAAGGACATGTTTCAAGAATTCGGACGATATTTCAAGTTATCTATAATAGCATATATATTTCTTGGCACATCATATATAGTGGCATTACATTATTATCCCGAGGTATGCGAAATCATCAAGAAATTAAATGTGTTTGCAGGCTTACTGTTAGCCTACAACGTTGCAGCATGGCTTCTTCGGAAGAAAATATGCAAGGTTAGTCCATTTCTTGCCTCATCAAGTTTTTTCATATATGTCTCACATTGTTTGATATGCAGTAATATCCCAAAACTATTCTATCTTTTGTTTCATCCCACGTCCGACGTTGGAATAACCTCTATATATATTCTGAGTGTTGTTTTCACCTTGTCGTTCCTCTTGTCAGTTTATTATCTCATGAGGCGTTTCACTCCAAAATTACTTAAAATCATTACAGGGAGAAAGTAGATTATTATTCCATATCCTCATATATTATTTTTGCTACAAATATCCAAAGAATGATTCATAATAAAAATATTATTAGCATTTTTATATCAAAATTGTTTTTAGTATCGGATTTTTTCCTTATTTTTGCACCGAAAAACTTAGAATATAAACCTATTTTAATTATACTATTATGGATATAACAGTACTATTCAAACTTACCTACGGACTGTATGTAGTAG
>JAUNJJ010000284.1:813-2260 GCA_030533325.1 Oscillospiraceae bacterium | reverse complement strand
CTCAAACCCGTATCTCCATTTATTCTCCACTCTGCGCAATAGTATGCAAGCATAATCACTAAGTATTGTGGCGTCTGAGTAACAATGCCTTCTGATATATACATTAGAAACATCGCAAGCATTCCTGTTCCAAGTACATTACTTAGATATCTATTTCTCATTGCATATATTTGACGTGCCACTACCACTAGGATGTACACATAAATCAGGAGCCCCCATATACCTGTTTCAATAAGAAGTTCCAAAAAATAATTATGAGCCGAGTGGTAACTACCGCTAGTAAGTGCAATATTCACAGCCAAAGTGCGCCCATCCGGCATAGTTCCATATCCCCAAAACGGTTTCGACAATATTGTTTCTAAGGCAACTGCCCATATCGCTGTTCTTCCAGTAAAAGAAATATCTTTGTGCAAAATGTTAACAAGGAAGTCTGATGCTAAATATTGCATATTAAAAACAACCACACCAATAAAGAAAACCAAATAGATTAAATAAAATTTCCATACGGATGTTTGTTTGTTTTTCTTTCTCTTGTTCCATTTCTCGAGCCATTCAAAGTATAGCACTGCAACCGCAAAGAAAATCACACCTACCATGCCAGCTCCAGCCTGTGATTTCACAATGCTTAAAACGCACATCGCCAACATCAAAATAGCTGTAAATGTCAAACGACCTTTTTTATGATATGAGCGAACACAAACGAGAACCATATAAGGAACAAAAATATAGCCCAAAAAATTGTCCGACAGCATTAGATTTTGATAATTACCTGAAATCGCCGCCACACCAAATCTTGCCGGATTAACAATTTGATAATATAGCTGCCATAAATACAGACCGCTTGTAATGTAAAAATGAATGTCCAGAAATGTTTCTTTGTTTTTCCTAATACTATAATCAATCCATATAATATAGAGAAAAACACGCAAGTAAAGAGTCAGAACGCTATCTGTATAGGATGAGAGCGTCATATCGTTTAATACTGTAAAGAGTATATTTACACCAAAAAACGCCAAAAACAGTATTACTATTTTCGAAGGTTTATATCTGCTTTTGATCATCCTAATAGCCAGCCACCCTATAGCGGCAATCAAAGTATACTGCCAAAAAAAGCGCACAATTCTTATTGGTGTACAGGACAAAAGGACTAAAACGCCTAAAACATAATCTGCTATGTATTTACTTTTGATCTGATATTTTACGCTCATAGTAATACTAATCCATTCTTTTCAAAATTCTATTAAAGTCATCCATTGTCAAAGGGCATTCAACAATATTTCCAAACACCTTTTCAAATTTTCTGAGATCGTTCTTCATCTTTTTCCCTATCCCTTTTTCTGCTATACAATGAAGCATCGATAAGGTTTGGATTCCATAAAAAATCTTCAATGAGACAAGCGTTGTGCTACACAACCCTATAACCAATTTGGGTTTTGCCTTAAGATTT
>JAUNJJ010000284.1:0-803 GCA_030533325.1 Oscillospiraceae bacterium | reverse complement strand
TTATACTCTCTTGTGACAGCATATAATCTGTATCCATAATACAGTCTTCAATACAGCTATATCTATCAAGGCTTTTTTCCCTTGGATGAGGTTTCAAGACCACAGTGTATCCTTCTTGTGAACACGCTCTGCATATTTGTTTTATTAGAGAAGTATCAGCCTCACTTTCAAGTTGACCCTCATCATAGTAAGGTTGTGTGTTAATGACCACAGAATTCTCATAGTAGGACGGAACTTCATGCCGAACTAGTTTTTTTTCATCTAAAAGAACCTTTTTATAGTATTCGGCAACCTTAGTGTTTATGGTCATATCTTTGGTATAGAATAAACCATAAAATATTAATTCATTCTTTGATTTAAGTTGTTTTTCTTTTTTAGGTCTTCCATAACAAAATTCATATGTATACTTAACCTTTTTATAGAATCTATCCTTGCTAAACCATGACTCCATGATCCAATCTCGTGTGCTTCTCATATACATACCAAGTCCCTCGTCTACCAGCACAGATATTGGACGTTTACCTGGACAGTTCTGAGAAACAAATGCATGCCATTGATACTTTGGATATACAGTCGCTAATATGTAGAAATCAGAGCCGTTCGAATGCAGTTTTTTTAATTCCCTTGAAACCGTAAGATTATTTCTAAGTTTGGTAACCAGATTTTCATTTACGCCATCCGTGTATTTACTAACTTCAATATCAGGACTGTTAAACGAAAATGAGTTCACATCCAATATAAAACCTGCTTGGGTATGGCTCAGGATACAAACATTACCTTTTAGATGAGTCCCCTCATCTTCC
>JAUNJJ010000283.1 GCA_030533325.1 Oscillospiraceae bacterium | reverse complement strand
GCTATTACATTTGATAACTGTTCAGAGTAATTTCTTATGTTTTTGCATATTCATAAAACCGATTAATCATACTGTATAAGTATCAGACCATCCTTGTTATTCCATACCATATTAACAGGGACTATGAACTCACAACTTATTTTACCAATAATTTTTTTATTGTCATATACGTCTAATTTTATCCTATTTTTCCGATTCACAGAATATGTATAACCAATACTCTTGTTTCTAATTCTTTCTACACACAGGTTATACATTATAGTTATGACATCGTTTGGAGGTATGGATAAATATTCTTTCTTAGCCTTAATCAGATATATCCATTTGTTATCGATAAATGTCTGCAGCCCATAGATTCTCCCGATACGAATAAACTTTTTCCCATGATTTTCAATCCTCACTATTACATGTTGTGCATCTTCTTTCGAAACCACAGCACTAATTTTTATAGAATCTTTCAGATAGGTATTCGTTTTTAGAATAGAGTCTTTTTCTACAGACATCGTTCTGCTTCTATCCGTTCCATGTATAAAACATGTCCATACAAAACAAGCTGATATTAATATTATCCGTAATAAATTCATTCTAATACCTTGTAAATGTTTGGTTTATCATATAGGCCTTAATACATCCTCCATATATTGTCCCGTTAACCTCAATCCTACCTAAATTTATTCCTACTGTATAACGGGTATTTGTTGATTTTGTCAAAGCATATACAATTCCACCACTATCTCCACTTGTTGATGTATAACGAGCTAATATAACATCTTTTAGAATCGTTTTTTGTGACTCATTCATGACATCATAACCAGCATTATATATAGTTCCTGAACTTCTTCCAGAAGATTTTCCCACCATATTTACATACGAGCCTGCAGGTGGCTGAGCCAATGTCGTAGATAGAGTGTCTTTATCTATATTTGGCATATAAAGAATCCTATTTGTTGGAGCATAATCTTTTGATGTTATTGAACAAAAGGCCGCGTCAATATAATTTTCTTCCTTAGAATATAAACATTTACCTATAGCAACATCGTTCGCATTGTTTAATGTCTCATTAATTTTGATAAAATGCCCAGCCGTTACTATTCCTATATTACCATTCTTATCTTTTGCCCTGTAACCGACCGAAGCATTATGTACCGATCCGTTACGATGTGTTTTTATTTCACTAGCGCAATCTATTCCGCTATTAAGCACAAGTTTTCCACTATTGATAAATTTTATTTTTGGACTATCACTTATTTTATTCTTAAATTCTTGTACTACCGATGGAGTATTATAAAGCAAACCGACTTCAACAATATTATCTTTTTCTGAAATACCGTATAAAGATACATTCTTAAACAAGAATTCATTTCCAGCAAGCGCTTTTTGTCTTATCTCCTCTACCACTTGCTGTAATTCATTGAATGAGTATTGACAAGTTTCATATATCATTGAAGAAGAACGTGTTGCTTGTGACAATTGTCGTATAGGCTCACTTTCTCCTTCTTTTACCAAAACTACAAGTTTACCTTCATCATTTACATAACAGCCACCATAATACTCTGGAAAATCAGTGGCTGATATACTTCTTGTCGTAGAAACATTTAAGGATTTCAACAATTCAAGATAGTCTGCATATGCTTGCTCTTGAATAGATGCATCTTGAATGCCAACTTTTCCTAATTTTGCCTTGTTAGACGAATCTTCTGCAAGATCAGTGCCGTTGTCGCATGAGTAGGTTGTGAATAAACCTATCGCAACAGCCAATAAATAATTTTTTGTCTTCATAGTTGTAATTTTATTTTATTACAATTAACGTCTATTGTATTTTATTGTTATTTAGCAGGTCTTTCATTTCAACTCCAAGGAGTTTCGCCACCTTGTTCAAGGTACTCAAATTGGGTTGGGCTGTATTACTACACCAGCGTGACACCGTAGATTCACTTAACCCAAGTTGGTTAGCCAACCATTTACCTGTTTTTTTCTTTTGCACTAAGACCACTTTTATACAATTTAAGTCTTTACTCATATTAAACTTATTAATATTCGATGCAAATATATTGCAAAATATTGAAACATACGAGAGATATTCCGAGAAATCACATTTTGCATGCAATATTTAGTGTTTCTATACGAAATTTCACATATTTTACGCATTGAAGTAGTTGCTTAAATACAAATTGGGAACATTTGAATGACAGCAATTATCATTTCCCCTCTATCTCAATAACATATTTTTTACCATCTGCGTTCTCGGTAGAAATGCACAGTGCCATT
>JAUNJJ010000013.1 GCA_030533325.1 Oscillospiraceae bacterium | reverse complement strand
CGAAATACAGATAATACGATATTTTACTTTTTATAATCCAATGAAAGTTGCAGGAATTTCCAGAGCGACACGGATAAAAAGCTAAATATTATCCATAATCTTCTCATCACAAATAAACAACCGCACATCTCCCTTTCCGGAAAATGTGCGGTTGCTGTTTTATTTCACCAGTCAACACTGTACTCCTGCAGACGGCTCACCTGAGACTGCAGAATTTTCAGTGTTCTGAAAATCATAAATGCACCGAAAAAATTTTTCCACATCTTCCCCGCCTTGCAGTATCATACAAATTATGTTATAATACAATAAATATTATAAAACCAAAACTGCACGGAGGACGGGGAAATGGGAAATTATTTTAATCCGAAAAATGATATTTTTCAGAAAGTGGACAGTTCCGCTGTTTAGCTATGGAAGAAAAAACAGGCAAAGCTGCAAAATTAATCTGGCTTACCCTTGCTTCCGTTTTCTCAATTTCCCTGATTCTTCTTGTAAGTGCAGTGGTATTTTCAATCGTTGCAGTTTTTCAGGCATCTGAAAAGCTTGAAAACGTCTCTGAAATCACCATCACGGAACCGGAAAAGGAAAAATCATCATATATTTATAGTCTAAACTCTGTAACCGGTGAATATGATATTATTTATAAAGCCACACCCTACACCGGAAATGTCTGCGTCGAAGCTGATATAAACACAATTCCGGACTATGTGAAAAATGCATTTATCAGCATAGAGGACGAGCGGTTTTATGAACATGAAGGTATAGACATAACAGCCACCTCCATTGCCGTAGCAAAGGAAGTTCTGCGTACTGCCGGTTTTATAAATTCAGGTGAAGTCAGAGGAGGTTCGACAATTACTCAGCAGCTTGTTAAAAATCTTACCTCTGACGATGAGGTTTCTGTTGACCGGAAACTTCGTGAAATTTCACGTGCTGTAAGCCTTGAAACACACTATACAAAGGAAGAGATACTCGAAAAATATCTGAGTGTCATTTACTTCGGACAAACAGAGGACGGGTGTAATATGTACGGCATTGAGGCTGCTGCCGCAGGATATTTCGGCAAAAGAGCAGCTGAACTTACACCGGCTGAAGCGGCTTGTCTGGCAGCTTTGATTCAGAATCCCTCCCTTAGAAATCCCCTTGAAAATCCGGAACGAAACCGTGAACGTCAGCTTTACTGTCTCAGAAAAATGTTTGAATCCGGATATATCTCAGCAGATACATATGAAAAATCGAAAACTGAAAAAATGCATTTTGTACATCCCGGTGACGAACCGGAAATAAGACTGTCTGAATACGGCAATGATTTTGAAAATCCCGAAGTAACGAGCTGGGCAATTGACACAGCTCTCCAGGAATTCTGCGACTTTATCTGTGACTACAAGGATATAAGCCGCGAAGAAGGAATGCAGGAATTCAGGAACGGCGGATATGAACTGTACCTTACCATAGATGAAAATGTACAGGCTGAACTTGAAAGGAACATGTCTGACTACACTTTTTTCCCTGAAGACTATGCTTACTATACTGATGAAAACGGTGAGGAACATGCTGAACAGGTGCAGGCAGCCGCAGTAGTGCTTGACTATAAGGGCGAGATAAAGGGCATCTGCGGCGGAATTGGTCCGAAAACCACATCCTTCTGCTGGAACAATGCAACAGATGCAAGAAGGCAGCCCGGATCAACGATAAAGCCGCTTACCGCCTATGTTTACGGAATAGAAAATGATTTGCTTACATGGTCTGACATTTTTACTGATTCTCCCCTTCCGGCCGGAGTTGCCGGGGAAAGTGAATGGCCTGTAAACTATAACGGAAAATATTCTGGTAATCAGTATCCTGTATGGCAGCTTTTAGCTGAATCATTCAATACAGTCCCTGCACAGCTGTGCAATATGTTCGGAACTGAAAATGTATTTAATTTCACACATGATAAAATGAAACTCGATCTTAATCCTGAAACTGATATTACCCTTGCAGCGCTCAGCCTCGGAGCAACCGGCTCAGGTCCTTCTCTGCTGAATCTTGCAAATTCATATATGCCTTTCGGAAACGGCGGATACTATTACAAGGCACATATTCTTAAAAGAATAAAAGATTCCACATCAAGCAGAATATATGTTGAAAACGATACCCGAAAGGGCGAACGGGTTATCAGTGAGGAAACTGCATTTATAATGAGAAAGCTCCTTCGGGAAGTAATTCTGCAGGGAACCGGAAAACCGGCAAAACTTCAGAACAAAGAACTTTCAGGTAAAACAGGAACATCGGAAAACTATCGTGACATTCTTTTTGCAGGACTTACTGAGGATTATGTATCAGCAGTCTGGGCAGGATACGAAAATTCATCCTCCCCCGCCCTTCATAACGTTTCTGCTGCAGCTATATGGAAAAATATATTCGGGAACTATGCAGATTCTGTAATATCAGATGCTGAATTTCCTGAGTGTGAAACTGTGGAAATATGCACCTACTGTGCTGAATCCGGAAAAATTGCCGGAAAAAACTGTCCTTCCGGAGGTCAGGGCTTTTACAAACAGGATAAAACAGAAAAATGTGACCTTAACCATAATTTAGTTAAGACTTCCACACATTAGTATCGCACTGGTTAAAGTGCACAAATCATTTCTGTATTTCTCTTTTTTTAAATCATTTATGACAAAATAAAATCCTTTTCAATGAAAATATCTTAACAAACAGTATTATCTGTGTTATAATAGTTTTAATTGCAAAAATATAAATTTTTATTATTTGCTTCTGAAAGGAGCTCATCAATGAATAATAAAGAAAACAAAAAACTTTCCGATGATTACATTGACAGGTTAATCGACGAAATAGAAAGCACCGGAGATGTGCTCGATGATCTCACACCCGAAGAAACACCATCTCAGAATGCAGGTGAATCATCATCCTCTCCGGAAAAGGACAACAAAACAGAAAAAGCATTCAGAATGAGAGAACCGGTACAGGAACCTGAAGAAAAATCTTCTTTCTCTTCAAAGGTAAAGGAAAGACTCTCTGATATGAAAACAGAGGTTGTTGAACAGTACAGGGAAATTTTTTATGACTTTGCTGAAGAACGAAAGTTAAAAAAAGAGCGCAGACGCAAGGAATTTTACGGTGGTGAACCACCAAAGGACAAAAAAACAAGAAATCTCTACGTCACACTGTACACACTTAAAAAGTTCTTTTCACTTATAGGGACCGCCCTGTTCTCAGTTTTCCTCGTATTTATACTGACAGGTACAATAGTAGGAACCGTTGTCGGTGTATACCTGCTAAACTATATGGATACAACTGAAACAGTTAAACTTGATGAATTCAAACAGAGCTTTGCATCATATATCTATGAGATGAACAAGGAAACGGAGGAATATGAACTTGTTTACAAAGTAACCCCTCAGTCACATAACGTAAAACTTCCATGCGACATTAAAAACCTCCCTGCTCACGTTAAGTTTGCCTTTGTAAGTATCGAAGATGAACGTTTCTACTCACATGAAGGTGTTGACTACAAGAGAACGGCCGGTGCTATCCTGAACCTTGCACTTAACCAGATTGGTGTTCACCGTGACATATACGGCGGTTCAACAATTACACAGCAGCTCATCAAAACTGTAACAAAGGATGATGAGAAGACATGGGACAGAAAGATGAGAGAAATCTTCAAAGCCATGAAGTTTGAAAAGAACTACACTAAAGATGATATTCTTGAAGCTTATCTCAATGAAATTTACTTCAGCGGAATAGACGGCTACCATATGTACGGAATAGAAGCTGCATCTATAGGTTACTTCGGAAAATCAGCCACTGAACTTACTGTTGCAGAAGCTGCTGTGCTGGCAGCCATACCAAAGGCACCAAACGACTTTAATCCTACAGTTGACTTCGAATACAACAAGGAAAGAAAAGAAATCTGTCTTTACAAGATGTTTGAACTCGGAGTTATCTCAGCTGATGAATATGAAGAGGCAATGAACGAAGAAATTCTCCTCACAACAATGCCTGAATTCCAGAAGAAACATCCGACATACAAAAAGCTCACAGAGAGTGATGAAGAATTTGAAAATCCGGAAATCATCCCATGGCCTGTTGAAACTGCCCTTTATGAATTCGCTGATTATCTTGTTGAAAAATATGAACTTGAAGACAGAGCAGAGGGTATCAGGATGTTTAACACCGGCGGTTACAAGCTCTATCTTACAACAGACCGTGATGTACAGGCTCATCTTGATGATACTTACAAGGACTGGTACTACTTCCCTGAATCACTTGATACGGAAGGTGAACTTGTACAGTCTGCAATTGCTGTAATGGACTACAAGGGACACATCCTCGGTCTTGAAGGCAAGCTCGGTGTCAAGGATTCAAATCTCGGTTTTAACGCTGCATATCAGGGCGGACGTCAGCCGGGTTCTACTATAAAACCGGTTACAACATACGGATACGGTATTGAAAGCGGACTTATAACATACAACACATATTTCACCGATCAGTATCTCCCTGAATACACCATTCCGGGTGAACAGTACTGGCCTGACAACTATGACGGCGCTCCTTCAAGAGGAACATATCCTGTATCATACTTCCTCAAGCAGTCTATCAATACACTGCCTGCACAGATTGTATACAACAACGGCAACTTCCTCGGAAAAGAAATATTTGACTTTGCCACACAGAAACTCCATCTTGACCTTGATCCTGAATGGGATATCGACTACGCACCGCTTTGCGTAGGTGCCACACATACAGGTCCGAGCGTTATAAATCTTGCAAATGCCTATATGCCGTACGGTAACGGAGGCAAGTACTACAAGGCAAGTATTATAAGCAAGGCTATAGATGTTACAACGGGTGAAACTATCATCGATAATGAAAACCGCGTGGGTGAACAGGCTGTAAGTGAAGAAACAGCCTACATCATGAACAAACTGCTTGCAAACGTTGTAAGGGCAGGTACAGGTACAAGTGCACAGCTCTGGAACACACAGGTTGTCGGCAAAACAGGTACATCTGAAAACTGGCGTGATATTTCATTTGTTGGTCTTACACCTGATTATCTTTCTGCAATATGGATTGGTTACGATAAGGGTACAAACGAATGGGCAATTGAGAACGCTAACTCAGCAGGAATCTGGAGAAATGTATTCGGTGCCTACGCAAATGAACATGCATCCGGTAACGATTTCCCTGAATGTGATACAGTTTACGCAATCAGATGCTCAAACGGTGAGATGGGTTACTTCAAGGATCCGTCAGAAGCAAACTAAAAATACAGTATATACCACAAAATGCTCCGAGTTATTTTCGGAGCATTTTTTTGTGAAAAAATTTTCAGATATCTATTAACAAACAATCAGATATGTGCTATAATATAAGAGTATGTATACGAAACATTAAACTAAGTTTTTCAATAGATTTTAAGGATGTGTTTTTTTGAATAAATATAAAATCGCCTGCCCCTGTCACTTCGGTCTTGAAAGTGTGCTTAGCTTTGAAGCTAAAAAAATAGGTGCTGAAAATGTCACTGCGGATAACGGACGCGTAACATTTGAAGGTGACCTCAGCATAATTGCAAGAGCGAATATCTGCTTCTCAACTGCAGAAAGAGTACTGATACAGCTCGCCGAATTCAAAGCATATTCCTTTGAAGATCTTTTCCAGGGTGTCAGAAATATTCCTTTTGAAGAATTCATAGGAAAAAATGAAGCTTTCCCTGTCAAAGGATATTCTCTCAACTCAAAGCTTAAAAGTATTCCTGACTGTCAGTCAGTAATAAAAAAAGCAGCCGTTGAACGCATGAAGGAAAAATACGGCGTAAACTGGCTCGAAGAGTCCGGTGCAGTTCATCAGATTCAGTTTGGAATTATGAAGGATGTTGTAACCGTTTACCTTGATACAAGCGGAACCGGACTTCATAAAAGAGGTTACCGCCGGAATTCAAACCTTGCACCTATCAAGGAAACCCTTGCTGCAGGTATAATCGATCTTGCACATGTACGTGAAAACAGCTTTGTATGTGATCCGTTCTGCGGAAGCGGTACCTTCCTCATCGAATCTGCATTCAAGGCACTCGGAATAGCACCCGGACTAAACAGGAAGTTCGCTGCTGAACGCTGGGAAATCTCAGATGGCAGCATCTGGTCCCAAGAAAGAAAGCGTGCAATATCACTTGTAAAAAAGAATACAGAGTTTATCGGAAAAGGCTTCGACATTGACAATGAATGTGTAATGCTCTCGAATGACAATATCAAAAAGGCCGGAGTTGCTTCAAAGCTTACAGCATACCAAGGTGATATCATAAACTTTGAAGAAGTGGAAAATGCCACAGTAATATGTAACCCTCCATACGGTGAACGTATGCTTGAACTTAAGGAAGCTGAAAATCTTTACAGAATCATGGGGAAAAAATTCAGAAAAGGCAACGGAAACACATACTACATCATTTCTCCTCATGAAGATTTTGAAAAATTCTTCGGAAGACCTGCAGACAAGAGAAGAAAACTTTATAACGGCATGATTAAGTGCCAGCTTTTTATGTACTTCAAATAATAATCACAGGAGTTTAATTAATGAGTAACCAAAGAATAAACATTGGTCTTTACGTAAGTAATCTCGTTGATGTATCGGTTTACTCTGTATGCAAAGGCGCCTCTGCTGCTGCAAAGGATATCGGTGCAAATCTGATAATTTTTCCGGGGATGCATCTTAACGGAGACTATAACGATCCCCTTAAATCCCCTTACTATTATCAGTACAATACGATTTATGAGATGGGAAAAAAAGAAAACATCGATTTTCTTATTATAATGACCGGCATTATCGGCAACACTCTTTCGGAAAGTGAAACTCTTAAGTTTATCAAAAAGTTCAGAGATATTCCTGTAATGACAATCTCATCCGAATATCCCGAATACCATTCAATAAAATTTGACAATAAAACAGGACTGAAAAAATCCCTTAACCACCTTATCCACAAGCATAACTGCAGAAACATTGCATTCGTCGGAGGGTCAAGATTTAATTCTGATGCTGAAGAAAGACTGAATACTTTTTATGAAACTCTCCTTGAAAACGGATTGCCTGTTGACCACAACCTCATTGCATTCGGTGATTTTTCCGAATACAGCGATACAGTTGTAGAAAAACTGATAACTGAAAATCCTCATATTGATGCCATATGCTTTGCAAATGATGAAATGGCAAAGGGCGGATACCGCGTACTCAACAAATACGGATATATAATAGGCAGAAATATATCCATTGTGGGATTTGATAACTCACTGACCGCAACCGATCTTTATCCTATGCTGACCACTGTAAACGCTGACAATTATCAGCTTGGGTATCTGGCTGTCAAGAAAATACCTGAACTTGTTAATTCATCAGAAGTTTCTCATATAACTGTACCAACCAGTCTCATCGTCAGAAATTCCTGCGGCTGTACAAATACCTCATACGAAAATCTAAGCTATGTATTCTCTGAAAACAAACTCAGCAAAACGCAGCTCTCCTCATATACAGCCGAAGATTACATGAATTATCTGTTCAGAGATTCATCACGGTTTATTTATTCACACTGTTTCACACCGGAACAGTTTGACAGAATACTTCAGGTATTTTCAAACTTTTTTGAGATTGTCCTTGACTATCAGGAATTTTTAAATCCAAAGCAGTTCAGAAAACTTGTTCAGAATGCAGTTCACGATATTGCTGTAACAGGTATTCTGAATATAATGCCTACCGATGAACTTTACAATGTAATCGATATTATTCAGTATAAGCTTTCTTCACAGTATGCTTTTGATGAAGACATCTGTCTTGTATTCTCACAGATTTACAGAGAATTTTCTACGTACAACCACACTCTCAGAAGGCTGGAACTTAAGTCAGTACTGATAAACGATTCTGTAATAAACTACATCGTAAACGATGTAATTATCACAGAAGAATCCAGCTATCAGTCTCTTCGTCCGATTATGGCCCGACTGCATGAACTTGGCATATCGCGATGCTATATGTATCTCTTTGAAACACCGGTCAAGCACAATGAACATTCAAAGTTTAATCCGCCTGAAAAAATATATCTCATCTACTCAATGGAATACGGCGATATACGTTTCCGGAGAGAAAATAACGAAAAACAGACGGCAAGAATCATAAATGATGACCTTGTACTTAAAGACAGCAGCAATTCTCTTGTAATCTGCCCGCTGTTTTCAAACGAAGAAATATACGGTTTTCTGATTTGCGACATGGAACACCAGTACTATCAGTATATCAACAAGATAACACTTCAGATAGGAACTGCACTCAAGTACAATTCCATACTCAGCAACTACCAGATGCTCCTTGCAAACGAAAAGGAAAACAGCCGGAACTTTGAAAAGATTTCAAAATATGATGAACTTACAGGTATATTTAACCGGAGAGGATATTTTGACAGTACGGAAAGTATAATCCATTCCCCTGCAAACGAAGGTAAAAATGCCGTTGTAATATTTGCCGATATGGATAATCTGAAAACAGTAAACGACCAGTTCGGTCATGATGACGGAGACTTCTCACTCAAAAGCATTGCATCGATTCTTACAGGTTCCTTCCGTACAACCGATATCGTCGGAAGAATCGGAGGAGATGAATTTGCAGCTTTCGCGCTCCTTGACAAAACCGAAAACATAAACCAGATACTAAGCCGCATCACAGAAACTGCTGAACGTTTCAATGATAACTGTGACAAACCGTACTATGTCAGTATGAGTATAGGTATGTATCCCTTTGTATGCGGTCCTGAAATAGTTCTGTCAGAAATACTCGAAAAAGCCGATGAGCTCCTGTATAAGCAGAAACAGGGCAAGAGAAAAAATATTATGAAAAAAATATAATCATATTAAAGAAACTGAAATTACAGTGAACAATTTTTTTAGTTTACTGTAATTTCTGTTCTTTTTTCCGCTGATTATATTGACAATTAACCTTAAAATATTATATAATAAATTATATGAAACTTTATTTTTCAAAAAAATGATATATAGGTGATATAAACAATGAAAAAAATATGCAGAAATTGCGGAGCAAAAGTTCCGAAAAAATCAGATATATGCAAAAAATGCGGAGAACCATACGAATATATAGATCTTATCAGACTTGATCCGGAAGCAGAAAAAGCTCTTCAGATTGACAAGCCGTCAGTAATGAACAATGTCTGTGTTCTTATTCTGTCAGTTCTTGTTTTTGCTTATTCTCTTTTCCTTATTTACCAGACTTTTACAGATAAAAATAAATCCGGTAACAGTGCTTCATCAGATTCATCTGTTTCAGACAGTATCTCTGAAGAATCACAGATCGAAGAAAGCAGCCTGATTTCAGATGTTCATTACAATGCTTCTGATTTTATAGGATTGCCTTTCTCAGAAGTCAAAAAGACTCTCGGTGAAAAATACATAATAAAAGTTTCTGATTCAACTCTTATTGAGTACAAGGATTATTCTGTTACTCTGTCTACAACGGACAAATCACTTACTGATGACTCCATTATATCGAAGGTTATACTTTCAGGAAGTGCTCAGGTTACTCCCGTTGTCAGAGCCAATATGACTTTTGATGACCTGAAAACTGTTCTTGCACTTACACAGAGTGCGCCTGAGCTCAACGAACAGGATGCATTTTACTATGTATGTACTGCTTTTGAAACTGACATGCTTCAGGTTCAGGCAGACTTCAAGTTTGATGACGATTCTACTGACAAAGCGCCTATAGACGTTACACTGTACAGTCAGGCACTTATTACTCCAAAGATTATGGGTACTGTAACCGGCCTTGATGACTTCCTTAATATGCGTACTGAGCCGCTTTACTCAGCAGATGAAGTTCATCAGCTCTACAACGGTGATCAGGTTGAAATTCTTGAAGAAGTAACATCAGATGACGGTGCTCTCTGGTACAAAGTTCTTTACAATGACAGTATTATGGGATATTCCTCTGCCGAATTTATAGTAAAGAACAGCGAAATCAAAAACTATGATCCTTCAGATGATTCATCCGAAACTGAAGCTACAGACGAAACTGAGTCAGAAGAATAATATTAAACAGTTTATTTACGGGCATATAACATGCTTTCCGAAGAAAGTGTTATATGCCTTTTCTTTACATTTTACAGATATTATTATGAGGAAAATATTATGGAAGAATATATTTTTAATGTAAATCTCGGTGGAATGATGGATCTCCTTTCAAACCATCTTTACAGTACGCCTAAGGTTTTTATAAGAGAACTTCTGCAGAACTCCGCTGATGCGATTAATCTCAGAAAATCACGTGGCATGACTGAAGAACCAAGGATAGATATAATAGTTGAAGAAAAAAAATCTCTTGTCTTCAGAGACAACGGATGCGGACTTACTGAAGACGAGATACATAAGTTTGTTTCCGTCATAGGCCAGTCATCAAAAAGAAGCAGCACTGAAAATGTCTCATATATCGGACGTTTCGGTATAGGTATGCTTTCATGTTTTATGGTAACTCCGGAAATCATACTGAGAAGCCGTTCAACAGAAACACCTGGAAAAGTTTTTGAATGGCGCGGATATACAAACGGCAAATATACAGTTTCAGAAATAACCTCTGATATGCCTGCCGGAACTGAAATCATTATCAATGCATCTGAAGAGTTTTCAGAATTTTTCGCGTTCAGCACCATACTCAGCGCCGTACGTTACTATGCCCTTCCTCTTCCGTTTCCGGTTTTCGTAAAAAGCGGAAATTTCTCAGCCCGGGCAAATCCGCTTTTCAATAAAACAAGTAAAAACGACCGTGAAAATGTCCTGACTATGGGCAGACATATATTCGGAACGGACTTTGACTTTATAGACTACATACCTCTTGAATCCGAAAAGGGTCTCTTCAGCGGAGTTGCATATATTATTCCGTTTACAGTATCTGCAGCTTCTGTAAGATCGCACAGGATATATCTGCGAAATATTCTGCTGACCGAAGACGGCTCTTCCATCCTTCCTGAATGGGCTTTCTTTGTTCAGTGTTTCTTTAATACTGACAAACTTAGTGCAAACGCGTCGAGAGAAAATTTCTACAGAAATGATCTTCTGAAAGAAGCAGAAAAAGAAATCGAACACTGTATCTCTTCATATCTTGAACGTATTTCCATCCAGAATCCTGCTCTGCTTGCACGTATTGTTTCCATTCACGGAACAGCACTTAAATCAGTCGCAACTGAAAATGAACGCCTGTTCAGAATTTTTATGCCATACTTCAACTTCGAAACCAGTTTTGGTATACGAAGCGGAAAGACACTTATGCATTATGACTACTCCATATTCTACACCACTGATGCAGACGCTTTCAGACAACTGAGACCTATATTCTGTGAAAAGGATGAACTGCTTGTAAACGCAAGCCAGGTGTACGTCAAAGAACTTATCTGCATGCTCGAAAAACTTGATTCAGCACATATCGAAGCAGTAAGTGAAACACTCCTTGATACACTGCTTGAAGATCCGGAAGATGCTGATGACTACGACTATGTTTGTGCAATTTCATCAATTGCTCTTGAAAAATATGACTGCAGTGTGAGGATAAAAAGCATCATACCTGCACAGCTTACTTCACTTTACACCATAAACACAGAAGGTCAGCTGAAACGTGATATCGAAAGAGCAAAGGAAAACTCCAACGGAATATTCGATGAAATGCTTGATAATTTCAGTGAAGAGATATCAGCTGACTCGTCCTCAGTTCTGTATCTGAATGCAGAAAATCCCCTTATCATGAAACTGACCGATATAGATGATCCTGAAAAAATTGACGTATGTGCTCAGATTGTTTATATGCAGGCTCTTATCGCAGGCGGATTCCCTGTATCAGCCGCAGAAATGTTTATGATGAATGAAAATCTTATTAAACTGCTTGAATGGGGTATATAGAATGTTTGACTATTCTTACTTTGAAACTCTTTCTGAGGGAGATGAAAAACTCAGATATCTGAAAAAATGTATAGTTACTGCTGATCATGAAAAGAAAACTGCAGAGGCACTTGAACTTCGTTACCGTTATATTGAAGAATCCATTTTCAACGGAGACTGTTTCAATGCACTGATAATGTTTCCTGAATACATGACACTGTTTGAAAACAATACCGACAAGCATTCATATCTTTCCTTTATGAGAGCTTTCAAGTGGATTCTTGAAGAGATTCCGGGATTTTATCAGATTACTGCTAAAAAAGCTGATGAATACTTTGAAAAGTACAAAGAATACCTTAATGTCTTTGGCTACTCAATGAGAACCTATCATATGCTGAAGATAAAATACTATATTACTCATAATCCTTCAAAAATCAGAGAGCATCTTATACTTTACCGTGAATGTGAAAAAGACGACCTCAGTGACTGTCAGGCCTGTGAGATGGACACCGAAATTCAGGCAGAGCTCATAACAGGCTCAGAAGAAAAAGCTGTAAAAATGTTTCTCTCAATGATTCAGAGAAATATATCATGCTGCGAAATACCTCAGAAAACCTACGGAAAATTCGTAGAACATTTTACACGCACAGGTAATCTTGATGAGGCAGATTACTACGCAGAAATGCTTATTCCTATGCTGCATGAAAACCATAATTTTTTTGCTGAAACCGGATATATCCTTCTGCTTAAGTCTTTCACTTCACCAAATCAGGCGTATTCAATTTTCTGCAAATATCTCGAGATATTCATACGATGCAGAAATCCGAAAATGAAATTTTACTTTGCAATGGGTGCTGCCGGTTTCTTTGAAAAGATTAACAGAGATGAAAACGAACAGATTACCATGAAACTGCCTCGCACTTTTGAACTTTTTAACGAAGATAACCTTTATGACCCGGATATTATGTTTGACTATTTCCATGAAATAGCATCTGATATTGCAAAAAAATTTGACAGCAGCTATGGAAATACATATTATTCGGATATTCTAAACTTTGAATATCCTTCTGAACCAGTCAGAGAACTTTCCCTGCCGGAACACGGAACAATAGAACGAAGTCCTTTTTCAATAGCTGTCCCTTTCACAAGTGAAGAACTCATTCCTTCTCCTGAAAAAATATCTGAACTCCTAAGGATAATACCTGATATCGAATACCGTGATATTTCTGTTGACGATCAGAATTCAATGACAATATACGGCTATAATTCATATATAGAGACTGAGTTTCTTTGCCGTATAACAGTCTCTGAACCGGATTATCCGGAAGAATATTTTCCTGTCCACAATATTCCCGCTGAAACTGTTGAGAACTTTGTGAATACATGCAAGGCTTTTCTTGTCATATCCACCCTTTTTCATAAAGGTACAGAAAACGCTGAAACTACTGCCCTGCTTCAGTTTGCAAACGCTCTTAACACAGAAAACTCACCTGTTATTCTCTGCGTTACAAACGGAACAATATTCTCTTCCGAATGGGTAAAGTTCCACACAGAAGGAAGACTGCCCCTGTTTGACAAATATATGTACGGGATACACGCTATGCCCTCTCATTCAGACGAAAATAAATTTGATATGGTAACAAGCGGACTTGTTCAGCAGGGTTCAAGAGATCTTGCTATCTGTGAAGTCGATGAAGAAGACCTTGAATTTGTAAACTGTGTTTTTTCCCAGATTGCCGACCTTATATGCGGATTTACAGAGTTGCGTGATGAAGGATGCGTAACCGGATTTGGTGTTGTATACAACGAAGAATCAGAAGTTCAGTTTTCATGGATGCCTGTTCATAAGGCTTATCCTGATTACTTTTCCGATGAAGAAAATGAACTTGCAGTTCCGGTTTTGTATCTGAGTGCTGATGATGTAGACAGAGGAAAATATTACTTTATTAATGAAATACCTGCTGACATACGTCACAAAATCGACTTCAGAAGTTCTCTGAAATCGATTCGGATAGAGTCAGTACTTTCACGTAGAAATCTTCCCTTCGCCTTTGATGCACTTGAAAAAACAGATAACAGTGAACTTATAATCTGCCTTACAGTATACCCTACTGACGAAGAAGCTGAAGAAGATGATATTCTTTCCGATGAAATCTGTATCACCGCCGTATGTATTGATACTGATGAAAATACAGTAACCGGTCAGGTTGTTGTCGACTCTCCTATCTCACCGGAATATAAACTTGATAATCTTATTACGCTTAGTATTGATGATATACTGTTCTGGCGTTTTGAATCAAACGGCAGGTATTATTCATCTGATGATACTTATCTCCTGGAAAATCTCAAATAGCGAAAAAATCCATGACACAATACGTCATGGATTTTTATTTACCTTAATCTGATACTAATCTCACCACTTGAAACTATACCGGTTTCACCGTTTTCATATTCAACAATGAGACGACATTCTCTGTCTACACCTTTCAGGACAGCAGGAACAGTCCCCGACGGCGATATTACATTTATCTTCCTGCCCTTCCACATAAGTCTTTTTTCATAACTTTCAAAGTAAGAACCTGAATTTATATCACTGTAATATTTCATAAAGCTTTCAGCTATACCAGCAATAATTTTATTTCTCGTATCAAATACTCTGTCCTTAAGCACAGCTCCGGCTACCCCAAGAATTTCGTCAGGAAATCCGCCCTCCGGTTCATAAACATTAATTCCTATTCCAGGTACAACATATTCAAATCCGCCGAATTCAATATTAAACGATGCTTCGGTCAATATACCGCATACCTTTCGGTTTTCAGTATAAATGTCATTCACCCATTTTATTCCGGTTTTTTTACCTGTGATACGTTCTATTGTTTCCGAAGTTGCTGCAGCAGCTGCTGTCGTAATCCTTATTGCGTCAGAGGCTTCCATTGACGGCCTGAGCAGTATACTCATATATATTCCGCTGTCAGGCGGTGAGAAGAACTCACGGCCTAATCTGCCACGACCTGCGCTCTGCTCTCCCGATACTACCAGAGTTCCCTCTTTCGCTCCCTCTGCTGCAATTTTTTTCATCACAAGATTAGTTGAATCTACAGTACGATAAACATGTATATCGGATATGCAGTCTGTTTCAAGATATTTTCTTATACCTTCTTCCGAAATAATGTCATTCTCAGAAGCTAAACAATAACCTTTGTTCGTAACAGCATCTATTCTGTATCCTTCAGCTTCAAGAGACTTTACCGCCTTCCATACTGCACCTCTTGTACAGCCTGCTTCTGCAGCAAGTTCTTCCCCCGAAATATATTCACCTTTTCTTGATTCGAAGATTATTTTTATTTTTTCTTTTACTGTCATATTCTCATCCTTAAAAAAACCACTCTTCATCTCAGAGAGACGAAGAGTGGTTTGGTTTATCTGATTAATAAATCATCAATTATCAGAATTTTTCAATTATGTGTGAAAGGTACTGTCTGATTCTTGCGAGGTCAGTAAGAAGAACCTTTCCGTCCTTATCAACGTCAGCATTAATCTTAGCCTGACCTGAGAGAGCCTTATTGTCAGCAAGAGCAATAGCAAGTGTTGAAAGGTCTGTTACGTCAACTCTGCCGTTAAGATCAACGTCACCAAGTAATGTATCTCCCGTCGCTGTAGGATCAGATGATGGAGTTGTTGATGGTGGTGTTGTTGGTGTTGATGTTGGTGGTGTTGTTGGTGTTGTTGTGCCAGCACCAGCAGCTTCGTCCTGAAGGAATGAAACAATCCAAGCAAGAGGAGCATTCCAGTTGATTGTTACTTCGTTTGTTGACCAAGCTTCGATTGAGTCAACGAAGCATCTCTGTGACGGATTGTCTTCAGCACCTGAAACGAATCCGAGAGCTCTTACGTATGGATCCTGAAGACCTGCGTTAGGACCACCTGAGAGTACACCATCCGGAGCCATCGGAAGAGTCTTGTCGAGTTCCTTTGACCAGTATCTGTGGTGTGGATTCTGTTCGTAGTATGAACCGTAACCTGTAATGAATGAGAAGTTAAGCGGGTTAGTACCGAGGAGGTAGTCCATAGCAGTTGTTACACCGTTCATGTACTTAACATCGCCTGTCTGGTCAAAAGCATATGCCATAACGATAGCATTGTTGATAACCATTGAGTTTGAACCCCACTCATAACCCTTGATTATGATTGAAGGATCAAGGTTATTAGGATCGTTGTATCCAGGACCGTCATAGAGGTAAGGGATACCATAACCCTGCTTGTCTTCTGTTGCGATATATGTGTCAGCAGCTTTAATGATTGAAGCCTCTACCTGTGCAGCTTCTGCATCTGTAAGGAGATCCTTGTGAAGAGCAAGTGTAAGTGAACCTGCAGATGCTGTGTTACCCCAGTTAAATGTTGTGAGGGAACCGTCCTTGTTTTCACCGCCAGTGATTCTTGTTGTAACTTCGAATGCCTTGTTTGTGTCTGAAACATTATATGATTTAACTTCATCATAGAACTTGTCAGCAGCTGAATTACCCATTTCCTTAGCAGAAACGAAGATTTCACAAGCTGCCCAGTAAGCGTCATCTCTTACTTCGTTATCACCGTAAGGACCGCCGCCCTTTGCCTGCCACATCGGAGCGTAGAGAGAATCTTCTCTGATTTCTTCCTTAGGACATGTACACTTAAGATCAGGATGTGTTGTCTCTGTAAGATCAGCTGGATAATAGTTTGCAGCGTAAGCTTCATATGCCTTAATAGCTTCTTCAAGATAGAATTCAGCCTTCTTTTCATCATATGGTTTCCAGAGTCTTGCAGCCTGAGCAGCACATGCAGCGTAGTTAAGTGTAGCAGCAAACGTTGGAGGCTTTACAATACGTACTGTTCCCCATTCGGACTCATAGTCATAAGGTCTTGTAGCAAGTCCTGTCCACTTGTGGTCGTGAAGCTTGTGGTATACCATGCCTGCGTACTTGCCCCATGTAGGTTCATCAGCCTTAACAACCATATCTGTCATCCAGTCAAGTTCAACTGCAGCTTCATCAAGAACATCAGGAATCTTGTTGCCTGTTTCAGGAACTACTACAGTCTTTGAACCATCAGCAAACTTATCACCGTTTTCTGCAAGAACAGCTCTTTCATACATGTTCTGGAGAGTCCATACTGCGATACCACCGTTTACAACGTACTTACCGTGGTCACCGGCATCGTACCAACCGCCGTTTGCAGTAATCTTTGATGATGCATATGTACCTGTAGCCTCATCCTTGCTTGCATACTCATTCTTCCAGATCTTCTGTACTGAAGCTGAGTCTGTCTTATGACCACCTTCGTGAGCGAGTTCCTTTGTATTGCCTGAAGTAATGTATTTTTCTTCAATATCAATACCTGAACGGTTCTGATAGAAGTAGTTCATTGCATTTGTGAGCATGTTGTGGCTCTCGTCATTGTAGATATCGCCGATTTCGAAATCAAATGATCTCCACTCGCCGACCTTGATGTAGTACTTACCAGGTGTGTTGAATTCTGAGAAGTCAAGCTTGAACACCTTGTCACCTGAATCAGGGTCGTTGATTGCAGGGCCTGAAGTACCCTTGAATACTGATGAGCCTGAACTTGCATCGCATACTTCAAAGTCATATGAACTCTTTGAAAGATCAATTGACTGAGCATTCTTAAGGATATCACCCTTGTTGTCGCCGAGAACAGCAACCTTGCTGAGGTTTGGATAATAACCAAGCTGGTTTACAGAGATATAGTTTAAAACAGTATCACCTGACATATACTTGCTCGGATCAGTCATCGCAGCATATGTACGGTTTGTTGCACCGTATGACTTGCTTGGATCTGCATCACATTCATCACATGTTTCACAAACGATTGACATCTCGTCGAACCAGATCTCATCGCCGTCCTGTGCATTTCCCTCGTACTTTGTACCATCTGCATAGTGGAATGCCCACTCAACTGCTTCAAGATCCTTTGTTGGTGTGAATTCACCAGTGATTGTCTGATACTCTGTTGTAAGAACTGCTGCCTTACCCCACTGACCGCCCATGTGAGGACCGTTCTGCATCTTGTCTACGTTTACTACGCAGTATTCTTCGTCGCCCTTGATATTACCAATCTTTGAGCAGAGCTCAAGACCAGATCTGCTAGCCTTAGCCTTGAAAGATACTGTGTACTTGTGACCAGCCTTGAAATAAAGGTTTCTGTGTCTTACCTGAAGATCCCACTTTTCATGGTCAGCACCTACTGCGTTAAGAATCTTAACGTGGAATGTACCGTCTTCAATTGAGAATGTCTGCTTTGCAGGGCTTGATTCACATGTATGCCATGGAAGAGCCTTATACTCGAAACTTGTTTCACCGAGAACTTCACCAGCTGAAACAACGTTAGCTGTGCTGATTGGAGCAGCTACGGCACCAGCAAGCATAGCAACTGCAGCAACAGCAGCTAAAGATCTCTTAAGATTTTTACTTGACATCGTCTTTTTCCTCCTAATCGTACTTAAACATAATTAAGCCTTTGTTAATATTACCTGAGTGTCGGATAAACTTAAGAACCTGTGTCCTGCTCGTAAGACACTTCAGAACTACCCGACCAAAATAAGTCACATAATAGTCATAAACTTTTTACAGTTCAAACATATTATCAACTTACCACTGTTAATATTATAATATTTTTTTCATATAAAGTAAAGCATATTTGAAAACTTTGTTAATGATTATAGTAATAGCTTATCTATTTTGTACACATCTTCCAAAATTGTACCTTTATTTTTTTATAATTTCAATATATATTCAAGCTTTCTTCAATACCCTATTATATATGAAAAAAAGTACCGGAAACATCCTGAGATACCTCCGGTACTTTACTTATATCTGATTATTTTATAAGTGACTTACCTGTCATTTCAGCTGGCTGATCAACCTCGAGAAGTTCAAGCATTGTAGGTGCAATATCAGCGAGAACGCCGCCTTCGCGGAGTTCACAGTCCTTACCTACTACTACGAACGGAACAGGGTTTGTTGTATGAGCTGTAAACGGACTGCCGTCTTCTTCATACATCTTGTCAGCATTGCCGTGGTCAGCTGTAAGGAGTGCAACGCCGCCCTTTGCGAGAACTGCATCAACCATACGGCCTACACATGTGTCAACAGCTTCAACAGCAGCCTTAGCTGCATCAAACACACCTGTATGACCAACCATATCACAGTTAGCATAGTTAAGAATAATCACATCATACTTATCAGCTTCGATAGCTTCAACAACTGCATCTGTTACTTCATACGCACTCATTTCAGGCTTCATGTCGAATGTTTCAACGTCAGGTGACTTGATAAGTATTCTGTCTTCGCCTTCGAACTGCTTTTCCTCACCGCCGTTGAAGAAGAATGTTACATGGGCATACTTCTGTGTTTCAGCGATTCGAAGCTGTGTTTTACCAAGCTTTGAAAGATATTCACCAAGAGTCATTGTAAGCTGTTCAGGTGGGAATGCTACTGATACGTTCGGCATAGTAGCATCGTACTGAGCCATACATACAAAGTGTACAGGGAAATACTTTCTTTCAAATCCGGTAAACTCTGTATCAACAAATGCTCTTGTAATCTGTCTTGCACGGTCAGGACGGAAGTTAAAGAAGATAACACTGTCGTTCTCCTTGATCATTCCGTTTTCGTCTGTTACAGTAGGGAGCATAAACTCGTCTGTAACACCGTTTGCATACGAATCCTTTATTGCCTGCACCGGACACTCAGCCTTTACGCCTTCTCCGAGTACCATTGCATTGTATGCCTTTTCAACTCTGTCCCAGGCATTGTCTCTGTCCATTGCATAGAAACGGCCTGCAACAGTTGCAACTGAACCTACACCAATCTTCTTTATCTCATCACATGCTTCCTTCATATAGTCAGCAGCTGATGAAGGAGGAACGTCACGTCCGTCAAGGAATGCATGAACATAAACCTTTTCAAGACCGTTTCTCTTAGCCATCTCGAGAAGTCCGTAGAGATGTTCCATATGGCTGTGTACACCGCCAGGTGAAAGAAGACCCATAAGGTGAAGTGAAGAGCTGTTCTTCTTACAGTTTTCCATTGCCTCAACGAGGGCCTTGTTTTCAAAAAAGTCCCCGTCCTTGATTGACTTTGAAATCTTTACGAGCATCTGGTAAACTATACGGCCCGCGCCGATATTTGTATGACCAACTTCCGAGTTGCCCATCTGTCCGTCAGGGAGACCTACGTCAAGTCCGCTTGCTCCGATAAGTGTATTCGGACCCTGCATGTACTTATCGAGGTTTGGCTTGTTTGCAGCCTTGATTGCATTTCCGTATTCGCCGGAATTGTAACCGTAGCCGTCCATTATTATAAGTGCGACTGGTTTTTTAGCCACGCCGATCAAATCCTTTCAAAAATGAGTTTAATTAGCCTTCTACTGCAGCCTGAACGATTGTGTTGAAGTCTGCTGCCTTGAGTGAAGCACCGCCGATAAGACCACCGTCGATGTTTGGCTTAGCGAGAAGTTCTGCACAGTTAGCAGCGTTCATTGAACCGCCGTACTGGATTGTAACTGCATCAGCTGTAGCCTGATCATAGAGCTTTGCAAGTGTTGCACGGATGAATGCACAAACTTCTTCAGCCTGATCCGGTGTAGCTGTGAGGCCTGTACCGATAGCCCATACCGGTTCGTATGCGATAACTGTCTTCTTAACGTCTTCAGCTGTTACATCCCAGAGATCAAGCTTAATCTGACGAGCGATAACTTCTTCTGTGATATTGCATTCACGTTCCCACTTGAGTTCGCCAACGCATACGATTGGCTTGAGGCCTGCAGCAAGAGCAGCCTTTGTTCTCTTGTTTACTGTTTCGTCTGTTTCACCGAAGTACTGTCTTCTTTCGCTGTGACCGATTACAACGTATTCAACGCCAACTTCTGTAAGCATGTCAGCTGAGATTTCGCCTGTGAAAGCACCGCTCTTTTCGAAGTGTACGTTCTCTGCACCGATCTTAACGTTTGAACCTGCTGTTGCGTTTACTGCTGTTTCGAGGTTTGTGAATGGTACGCATGCGATTACTTCTACGTTTCCTTCAGCATTTGCTACAAGTGGCTTGATAGCTTCGAGTAATTCCTTTGCTTCAGGTCTTGTCTTGTTCATTTTCCAGTTACCAGCGATTATTGCTTTTCTTAATGATTTATTCATTGTAAAAACTCCTTTATAAAAATTTACATTTTAAAAGCCGGAGAGTTCCCCGGCTTTTATTTTCTGAAAAAAGCGTTATAAATTACTTTTCAGCGATTACGTCTACGCCCGGAAGAACCTTGCCTTCGAGGTATTCGAGTGAAGCGCCGCCGCCTGTTGAGATGTGGCTCATCTTGTCAGCGAAACCGAGCTGCATAACTGCTGCTGCTGAGTCACCGCCGCCGATGATTGTTGTAGCATCTGTTTCAGCAAGAGCCTTTGCTACTGCAATTGTACCAGCTGCGAGTGTAGGGTTTTCGAATACGCCCATAGGTCCGTTCCATACAACTGTCTTAGCTGACTTAACTGCATCAGCGAAGAGCTTCTGTGTTTCTGTACCAATATCAAGGCCTTCCTTATCATCAGGAATTTCTGATGACTTAACAACTGATACTTCAATAGGAGCATCAATCGGATCAGGGAAACCTGCAGCTACTGTTGTGTCAACCGGGAGAAGGAGCTTCTTGCCGAGCTTTTCAGCCTTAGCCATCATTTCCTTGCAGTAGTCAATCTTTTCGTCGTCAACGAGTGACTTACCAACTGAACCGCCCTGAGCCTTGATGAATGTATAAGCCATACCGCCGCCGATGATAAGTGTATCACACTTTTCAAGGAGGTTTGAGATAACGTTGAGCTTGTCAGCAACCTTAGCACCGCCGAGGATAGCTACAAATGGTCTTTCAGGTACTTCTACTGCGTTGCCGAGGTACTGGATTTCCTTCTGCATGAGGTAACCAACTGCTGTTTCCTTAACGAACTTTGTAACGCCTGCTGTTGAAGCGTGTGCTCTGTGAGCTGAACCGAAAGCGTCCATTACGAATACTTCACCGTCAACGAGGTCAGCGAGTTCCTTTGAAAGGTTTTCACCGTTCTTTGTTTCATCAGCGCCTCTGAAACGTGTGTTTTCGAGAACTACGATTTCGCCCTCTTTCATTTCAGCAACTGCCTTCTTTGCGTTTTCGCCTACTACTGTATCATCCTTAGCGAATACAACCTTTGTGTCAACGAGTTCTGCAAGTCTGTCTGCAGCCGGCTTGAGTGAGAACTTGTCTTCCGGACCGTTCTTCGGCTTGCCGAGGTGTGAACAGAGAACAACCTTGCCTCCGTCAGCGATAAGCTTCTTTATTGTAGGAAGAGCAGCCTGGATTCTGTTGTCGTTTGTAATAACGCCGTCCTTGAGAGGTACGTTAAAGTCAACTCTTACGAGAACCTTTTTGCCCTTAACACTGATATCATCTACTGTAACCTTGTTTAAACCTGCCATTATTTTACTTCCTTTCAAAAATAAATGTAATAATTTAATGGTATGGGTATTTTTATAAAAACACCTACATCTATATTTTATAATATTTTATTCTGATTTACAAGTATTATTTTAAATATTTTTTTATTTTTTTCCCTCTGTTTATTGTTGAATAAAACTAAAGCGATATGGTAAATAAAACAGTTGAATTTGTACAGAATCCATGGTACAATCTTTATTATAGGAAAAATTTTTTTAGTCAGGAGATTATTTTAATGAAAAAAACAGGAATAATTTCACTTGCTGCTGCCGCTCTGGTCTGTACATGCTTTAGTTTTTCCTCTCATGTAAAAGCACAGGAAAAACCGGAAACCTTTTCCGCTTCGTTCACACAGACAGCTCTGTCACCGGCTGCAGATGAGAACCAGAATTTCCCTGAAAAATTCGACCTGCGTGAAAAAGGCCTTGTTTCAGCTGTAAAAAGTCAGGGTAACTTCGGTACATGCTGGTCATTTGCGGCTTCAGGAGCACTTGAAACTTCCCTTATAAAAAACAATCCTTTCATTGACCTCTCAGAGCTTCATCTGGCATATTTCAGTTTTTTCGGAGATAATACCCCCTCAAATCCGGAATCAGATGAAAACGCATTTATAGCAGGCGGACACATGGGATACGCTGCTGCATCGTATGCAAGATGGACAGGCCCGGTTGATGAAGCCCTGCTCCCCTATGAAACTACTGAAGAAAATATAGACACATCTCTTGCAGACAGAAGTGACTACTTTGTTTCGGATATAAATATGATCAATCCCTACACTCTCAAGGACAGTTCACCGGATGAAGTAAAAAGATTTTCCGACAGTGAGATAAAGCAGATGCTTATGGAGGAAAATGCAGTGGCTGTAAATATCAGATATGAGAGTACATGCAGCGAAAAAACATTTGCCCAGTATGACCCGACAAACGGAAAGACAAATCACGCTGTGCTTATAGTCGGATGGGATGACAGCTACAGCAGCGACAACTTTATTGTTAAACCGCCGGGTGACGGTGCATGGATTGCAAAAAACAGCTGGGGAGACAGCTGGGGACTTGATGGTTACTTCTATATTTCATACTACGACAATTCACTTTCGGATGCATGCAGTATGAAAACTGAGCCAAAGTTATATGATAAAAACTATCAGCATGACACTCTTTTCTATACTGCAGCCATTTCCCCTGACAATGCTGAAAGATGTACCGGATATATGGCAAACATCTTTACAGCTGAAGAAAATGAATTTATACAGGGGGCAGGTTTCTACACCACGGACAATAATACCGAATATGAAATCACAGTATACACCGGACTGACCAACCCAAATGACCCGACATCCGGAAAAGAAGCAGCCGTAATAAAAGGTACGGAAAAATACGCCGGATACCATACAGCTGCGCTGACTGAGTCTGTCCCTGTAAAAGAAGGAGAAATGTTCTCAGTAACCGCACGCCTTACTAATCCCGAATTTTTCTGTGCTGTACCTGTTGAGGCTGCCGTAGTGCTTATGGAAAACCGCTTTGCCGTAAACGTCAGCGAGATAACCCCTGAAGAGATTGAACAGAATTCAGAAAAGGGTGAAAGTTTTATAAGTTCAAACGGAACCAGATGGACAGATACAAAAGGCCTTGAAATAGAAGCTGTATACGATAACCCGCAGATTCCGGATTCAAATATCATGTACTATGTTGGTAACGTATGCCTTAAAGCCTTTACTTCAGTACAGATAAAAAATCCTCCGGAGTATGAGGTAACCCGGTCAGTTCTCAGTTCACTTACTGTAAACAAAATGCCGCTGAAAATAAATGACAATCAGGGCAGTCCTGTTACAGAACTCTATACAGAAATAAGCGATGTCAGAGACTATGCAGTACTCTTCCCTTCCGGAACGGGTACAATAACTGTAAACGGTACGGAAGTTATCTCAGGTCATCAGAGTCACAGAATACCTGTTGAATACGGAGAGAACAATATTGAAATTGTTTCATCAGCACCAGGACTTGAAAAAACAGTTTACAGCCTGAAAATTTACAGAAAAAGAGCTGCTGCTGACTACAGAAATGAAATAATCCTTTTCGATGAAGAAAATGCTTCTGTAAAATCAGAAGACGGACATGTTTTCAGGAACGGTGAAAGTATCTCGGACTACTTCGGTCAGACTCTTACTGTTACAGAAAAGGACAAAGAATACGAACTTGTTCTGAACGAAAGAAGAGACCTCGGAAAAGCACTTGGTGAACATGCACTTCTGACTGACAGCGAAGCCATCTCCGGACTTTTCTCATTCAAGGATGAGGTAATGTTCAGCACCTCCCCTGATATGTCAGATGCCAAAAGTGTTTACAACAGAATAGTTCCAGCACTCTTCGGCAGCTTTTTCAGAATATATCCGGATTATGATACCGATCTTTATTTTCAGATACCTGCAACTGATACTGCGCCTGAAAGCACAGTATGTCATTTCAGTATTCCTTCACGTCCTGTTATTTCAGATGAGGATGTTCAGGTGGAGATAACCGGCAGCACTTCTTTTGAACTCACAGTAAATAATCCTGAAAACAGAAAAGCGGAATACCGCACATTATTAAAGTACAGCAATGACAAACCAGGTTCATCAGACATGTATCCCTCTGAAAAAATTACGGATAACAAGGCTGTTGTTACGGATCTGATTCCCGGAAAAATATATTCGGTTTACATAAAATATAACGCATCAGACACCGGTTTCTGTACCGACATAAAAGAAGTAGTTGTAAAGATGCCCGGTGGAAATGAAAAATATTCATTCAGCTACGAGAAAGAAAAAATAATATTTGACGAAGAAAAATACAAAGTTTATGACCCTGACGGAAATGAAATGCACTGTTACGACAGTGTATCCGAATTTACCGGGCGTGAACTGAAAATGACAGATGCTGACGGAAGTGTTACTGTTATCAGTGTACCGTCAAGAGCGAAGGCTCCGGAAGTAACAATTGACTATCAGAACGGTGTGCTTACCGGAATATTTGACAGCAGCATATCCTACTGCAAAACCGATCTGTACGGATATACAAGCAAACCGGCTTCTTCAGCAAATCTTGCCGACAAAAACGGCATTATCAGTTTCAAAAAGATTTTTTCATCATACTGCTCATCAGGTGAAACACTTTCTTTCTTCTACACACATACGGATAATTCATTCGCTTCTGAACGCTGCAGTGTGGTAATACCTCATCAGGACAATATTTCAGCAAAGCTTCTGAATATCAGAGGATATACAGACAGCACGATTACACTTGAAAAACATGAAGGACTTGAATACGGAATAAGGAAAAAATTCTCGGAGGAATTCACATGGCAGGACGAACCTGTGTTTACCGGACTCTCCCGGAATACACAGTACATTCTCGCAGTAAGATACAAGGCGTCAGAAAACACCCTCTGCAGCAAAGCCACCTGCAGCATTATAAAAACCCTGCCTTCAGAGTATCTGCCGGGAGATCTTAATGACGACGGAAATCTCTCTGCCTCTGATATATTGATTTTCCGCAGAATACTCCTGTACGGTATCAGACCGGACGCATATCAGAGACGAAGTGCCGATATGAATAATGACGGCAGAATAAACGTACTGGATTTTCAAAGAACGCTTTACAGAATAATGGAGTGATACAATGAGAATACTTATTATAGAAGACGAGGTTGCACTCGCCGATGCTCTGCAGCAGATAATGCAGAAAAACAAATACCTCACCGATGCATGTCATGACGGTGTATCCGGCCTTGACTGTGCAATGACCGGAATTTATGACGTTATAATACTCGATATTAATCTTCCGAAAATGAACGGATTTGATGTTCTGAGAGCTCTGAGAATAAACAAAATCTCCACCCCTGTGCTGCTTCTCACTGCCAAGGACGAAATATCCGACAAGGTTACCGGACTGGATATCGGGGCAGATGACTATATGACAAAACCTTTCAATACTGAAGAACTGCTTGCACGTATACGTTCGCTAGGACGAAGAAGCGCAGGAACCGTCTGTGAAAATATTCTTAAATTCAGTGACATAAGCCTGAACCTTTCCACCTATGAGCTTACCTGCGGCAGTTCTTCCATGAAGCTCGGACTCAAGGAGTTCTGCATAATGGAGCTTTTCCTCCGCAGTGGTTCCGCAGTTATAAGCAAGGAACAGCTTATAGAAAAAGTCTGGGGATACGATTCAAATGCGGAGTATAATAATGTTGAAGTTTATATTTCATTTATCCGGAAAAAGCTCCTTCATATCAAATCTGAGGTTACTGTAAAAACAGTCAGAGGAGTAGGATACTGTCTGAGCTGCGGAAAGTAGGATTATATGATTAAGAAACTGAAAATGAGATTTGTTCTCGTAAACATGCTCATCCTCACATTTGTTCTGTTTGCCACTCTGAGCTCAATTTACATTATGATGTCAAAGTCTGAAATAAAAGTTTCGGACGAAATTATGGAAACGTTAATTGAAAATCACAGGAAGACCATTCCGCCGGATAAAAAAATTCCTAAAAACAATAAACAATCAGCTCCTGATTATGAAAATCTCAGTTTTTCCGGCACAAACCGGATTCAGCCTGTAAAGCTCGGAGAAATAAACATTCCTTTCGACGACAGCTTTTATCAGAACAATGATTTACAGCCGGCTCCCCAGTGGCCGGATCCGTGGGAAAACCCATGGTTCAACCCCTGGTATAACCCATGGGGAAATGAAGAACCCGATGATGATGATGATGATGCGGATGATGATGATTTATCAGAGCCGGATCATGAAGACGGACCAGGAGAACCACAGGTAGTTCCGCCGAAAAATGACCGCCCGGATGACCGTCCGGAAAAACCGGATCACGACAAAAATCCTGCCATTCCTCCAGTGACAGAACAAATCATTGTAACAGAACAGCCTTCACCTGAAAATAATCAGGAACACACTTCTATACCCGACTCACCACTGCATTCAGATGAAGAACATACAAATAAAATTTATGAAGAGGCAGCTTCATCCGAACCGTACAATGAAAGCAATGAAGCTCAGCCGTCCGGCACCGAAGAAACACATTTTCCTGAAACTGATTCAGAAAATACAGTAACTGAAATACCGGCTAAACCTGACAGCGAACCGCCGCCGCAATTTACCACAAAATATAACGGAAATCTTGTCAGGTCTCACATAATCGCTGACATCGGAAGCGACGGAGAAATACACCATCTGTCAATGCAGTACTTTTTTAATTACGAAAATGACACTGTAGAAAACGAGGAAGAATTCAGCCGGAAAATACGTGAAAAAATCAATCAGGTAATTTCTGAAGGAACAACTTCCGGAAAATGCAAGATTGAAACTGTTTCATGCAGATACAAAATAAGCCAGCCCGACCAGAACGATGAAAGGATTATCATATTTCTTGACCGGTCTATTGAAATTTCCACACTCCACCGCCTTATGATAAGCTTTATATTTATAGGCTGCACCGGACTTATAGTGGTATTTTTACTTAGTCTGTTCCTGGCAAACTGGGCAATTAAGCCTATCGAGGTTGCATGGAACCGGCAGAAGCAGTTTATCGCTGATGCCTCACATGAACTTAAAACTCCTCTTACAGTCATTGCCACAAACACAGATGTTGTACTCTCCAATCCAAATGACAGTATAAAAAATCAGGAGCGCTGGCTGCATTACATCAGGTCGGAAACCGCCAGGATGTCAAAGCTTGTTGCCGAACTTCTCTACATAGCAAAGTCCGATTCAAATGAAATCAGGATGGAAATGTATGACTTTAACATTTCAAATGCCGCTTCAGAAGTATGTCTGAACTTTGAGGCACATGCATTTGAAGAGCAGCGTGAACTTGTAGCCGATATCTCACCTCGTCTGAAATATTTCGGTGATGAAGACCGGATAAAACAGCTCTTTACCATTCTTATCGACAATGCAATAAAATACTCAATAATCGGCACCCAGATATCCGTCTCCCTCTTCAGAAACAATCAGGGTAAAATAAAATTCTGCATATCAAACAAATGCGAAAACCTCACCGAAGAAAACATCTCTAAACTCTTCGACCGCTTCTACCGCGCAGACTCATCCCGCAACAGCGGCACCGGCGGCAACGGCCTCGGCCTCAACATAGCCCAGGCCATAACCGAAGCCCACAACGGCCAGATAAACGTCACCTTCCACCACGGCATCATCTCCTTCACCGTTACCCTTTAGGCCAAGGTAAAAGCGACCCGCGAAGGTGCAGGCGACCGAAGGGAGTGCAGAGCTCGACCGCAAAGCCCTGTAAAAAACAAAAAATTTAAAATCAACCAATATCTAAAAAACCGGACCTGAAAATCTCAGATCCGGTTTTATTTATATAAAAATTATTTCACTTAACCCTTAAGCTCAATTCCCTGCTCCTTAAGAATACCAATAATCCTGTCCGCAATCTCCATTACCTCTTCCTTGGTAAGCGTTCTCTCCGGATGAACAAAGCTAAGTCTCACCGTTATCGCCTTACCCTGCTCATCAGTGTATGTCCCCGTAAGAGCAACATTTCTGATAAGTTCGGAATTAACAGCCTCAATAGCTTCCTTTATCGGAGCATATTTTTCAGAAATAAATGTAAGGTCTACATCAATTGAAGGGAACTTTGATGTTTCCTGATACTTAATACCCTGATTAGCTGTACCTACAACCGCATCAATTTCAAGTTCCGCAAATACAACATTTGCCTTCTTGTCAATCTTCTTAAGAACTGTAGGATAAACAAGACCAATCCTGCCTATCTCTGTGCCGTCACAGATTACCGCATTGTAGTTCTTAGGATGAATATATGCGTGATCAGGTTCAATTGCCTTGTATGAAAGGCCCTTGTGTCTGATATCGTCCATCATTACTGAAATCATATTTACAAGTCTGAAGTAAAGTGTCTCTGTATCAGCTGTCTTTGAGAAGAGTGTTATGCCGAGCATTTTCTTTTCACGGCAGAGTCCCTTTTCATCAAGTCCGTCAACAACGCGGCCGATTTCAAAGATGCCGAATTCTGAATCAAATGAAACATTTGACTTTACCTGACAGAGCTGTGTAGGAATCATAGAACGTCTGATTGTTTCGATATTCGGATTTGCAGCACCTGAAAGCTTTACGTTTTCTTCAACTTCAATGCCAAGTTTTTTGTATTCGTCAGCATATGCCCAGATGTATGAATGAACTTCATGCATAGAATAACGCTTAACAAGAATGTCCTTGATCTGTTCCTCAACATTCTTTTCCTCGAACATGCGTACAGGATAAAGAGGAGCGACAGCTGTATTCACATCAAAGTTGTCATAGCCGTAGATTCTTGTTATTTCTTCGATAATATCAGCCTTGATAGTAACGTCCTTTGTTGCTCTCCATGTAGGAACATCAACTGTGAAGTCATCATCTTCAAGCTTCACACCGAAGCCGAGTGAAGTAAGTGTGTTTACTATTGTTTCATTTGAGATCTCAATACCTGTGTACCTGTCAACAAACTTCTTGTCAAAGTTAAGTGTTACCTTGTCAAACTTCTGAACGTATTCGTCTGTAAGTGATGAAGTAACCTTAACGCCGTTGTCGTAGTCTGAGAGAAGCTTAACGAAACGTGCAGCAGCTACTGTTGTCATCTCAGGGTCAAGGCTCTTTTCATAACGCATTGAGGCATCTGTTCTGTGCGAGAGTCTTGATGATGACTTTCTGATTGATACTGCATCAAAGTTAGCTGATTCAAGTGTAAGTGATGTTGTGTCATCAACTATTTCTGAATCAAGACCACCCATAATACCGGCAATAGCAACAGGTGTGTCTCCGTTGCAGATCATAAGTGTATTTTCATCGATATGTCTTGAAACACCGTCAAGTGTTGTGAATTCAAACGGCTTGTCAAAACGCTTTACTCTGATCTTTTCAACCTTTCTTGAGTCAAAAGCATGCATCGGCTGACCCATTTCAAGCATAAGATAGTTTGTAAGGTCTGCAAGGTAGTTGATAGCTCTCATGCCGCAGTAGAAAAGTCTGATTCTCATATTTACAGGGCTGACTTTCCTTGTGATATTTTCAAATCTGATACCTGAATAGCGCTTGCAGAGCTCGTCTTCAATCTTTATGTCAACCTTTGGAAGATCATTGTAAACTGAAAGATCGGCTGTTTCGATTTTCTTAAGCGGTCTGCCTGCAAGTGTTGCGATTTCTCTTGCAATACCGTAGTGTCCCCAGAGGTCAGGACGGTTTGTAAGTGACTTGTTATCCACTTCAAAGATAATATCGTCGATCTCATAGAGGCTCTTGATATCTGTACCAACTGCAGCATCATCTGTAATCTCCATGATTCCGTCGTTTTCATCACTGATGCCCAGTTCCTTTTCAGAACAGCACATACCGTGTGAAGTAAAGCCTGCAAGATCTCTCGGAGCGATAGTTATGTCACCAATCTGAGCGCCGAGTTTTGCAAACGCTGTCTTCATGCCGACACGAACATTCGGCGCACCGCATACAACGTCAACGAGTTCACTCTCACCTGCGTCAACCTTGAGAAGATGAAGTTTCTTTGACTTCGGATGTTCTTCAACTGATTTGATCTCTGCAACCACAACGCCGCTTAAGTCGCTGCCTTTGTAGAAAATTTCGTTTTCAACTTCTGCTGTTGAAAGTGAGAACTTGTGAATAAGTTCATCTATATTGATACCGTCAAGGTCTACGAAGTCCCTGACCCAGTTAATTGATATAAGCATTCGCTTTGACCTCCTTATTTGTCTTCAGTAAACTGTGAAAGATTTGTAAGACCTGCTGCATTGAGGTCACGGATATCCTTGATACCGTACTTCATCATCGCAAGTCTTGTCAGACCAAGACCAAAGGCAAAACCTGTGTATTCATCAGGATCGATTCCGCCTTCTCTGAGAACGTTAGGGTGAATCATGCCGCACGGACAGAGCTCAAGCCAGCCGCTGTGCTTGCATGAAGGACAGCCATCACCGCCGCAGATAAGACAGCTTATATCAAGTTCAAATCCAGGTTCCACGAACGGGAAGAAACCAGGACGAAGTCTTACTTTGATATCCTGTTCAAATACTTCTGAAAGCATTGTCTTCATAAAGAAGATAAGGTTTGAGATAGAGATGTTCTTGTCAACCATAACACCTTCCATCTGGAAAAATGTATTTTCGTGACAGGCATCTGTTGATTCATTTCTGAAACATCTTCCCGGGAAGATTGCTCTGATTGGTTTGCCTTCGTTGACCAGCTGGTCTCTGTACTTTTTGTAAATAGCGTTCTGAGCTGCTGAAGTCTGTGACTTAAGGAGCTGACCGTTTTCAAGATAGTAGGTATCCTGCATATCTCTTGCAGGGTGGAACTTAGGAATGTTGAGTGACTCAAAGCATTCGTAGTCTGTTACAACTTCGCTGTAGTCCTCTACTGTAAATCCCATGGAACGGAAAATCTTTTCACACTTTCTCTGAACCAGTGTAATCGGATGATATGAGCCTCTTGCAAGCACAGGCGGAACTGCAACGTCAAACTCAGGCATTGAGTTTATCTCACGCTCCATCTCTTCCTTTGCAAGCGCAGCCTGCTTTTCATTTATCCTGTCTGCACATGCAGTCTTAAGCTGATTTACCTGCTGACCAAAAGATTTCTTTTCCTCCGGAGAAAGCTTACCCATCTGCTTCATAAGACCTGTAACAGAACCGTTTTTACCTAAAAATGCAATACGGATCTCTTCGAGTTCGGAAACTGCTGTAACTGCAGCAAGTTTCTGTTCGAATTCCTGCTGTAACTGAACTATCTGTTCGTTCATTTTTTGACCTCCTTAAAAATAAAAAATCCGCCTTATTGAAAAAAATCAATGAGGCGGAAATAATATCCGTGGTACCACTCAAATTGCAGCAAAATATGCTGCCACTCTGCGCTGTAAAACAGCTTTGCCTTAATGCGGCAATGACATCCTGCTTTTCACAGGAAACTCCCGGGGCGAAATTCGGATACAGTACAGAATACGGACTCCCACCTGCTGTCCGCTCTCTGAAAATCTGACACTACTGCTCTTACTAAAAACCCGATCACAGTATCTGAAAATATTCAAAATAAAAATAAAGTGCAGCTGCAAATCAGCAGTTACACTTTATTATATCATTATAGTTTTAAATTGTCAATATATCTTTTAGTGTTCGTTATATTTATTTTTTCTCCTCAACACAGATTATACCGGTCTGTCCCGTTTCACTGTTGTATTCACTGCAAAGGAATGCTGTATCCTCAAATACATATGTTTCTATTATATCATACTCACCCGGAACAGCTGAAAATTCAATAAGTTCCTCACGGCTGTCAGTATCAAATGAATATCCGAAGATTTTGTTGTCATCTGTGTAGTAGATATCACTTTCTCCTGACCCTGAGATAACAACAGCACTGTCACTTAGCTGAAGGGATTTTGGCTCTGAAAGCTTACCCGAGGAAATATCAACCTTTACCGCCACTGTTTCTCCCTCAGAATCCGAACATACTGCATATACATCATCTCCGGAAACAACAAGGTCGGACATAAAGAGTCCCTGTTCAGTGCTCTCTATCGTGTTCAGTACCTTTCCTCCCCTGTCAGTGACATAGAGAACTGTGGACACTGATCCGCTGGTAAACTCCTGAAAAAGCATACAGATGTTGTTTTTGCTGTCGGAGCAGATATCCTGAATAACCGCATCACCGTAATCATTTATACCATCAACTTTGAATGAACTTTTCGGATTTCCCTTCTCATCGAGTATATGGAAAATATACGCAGTATTAAATCCGCTCGCAGTTTCCTTCACCGCACCCGGATCATAAGTCTCAGAATAGATTATATATCCGTCAGAAGCTGTACAAAATGCGGATGCGTAGCCCTGAGCTGCCGGAAGTTCAGTACTGAAATTCACACTGCCCTCCCTGCTGACAGAAGTAACCGCCCTGCCTGATTCGGCATTTACAACTGAATACATGCAGACAGTATTTCCTGATGAACTTACTGTAAATACATCCTTAAGTCCTGTGTCAAGCTCTTTTCCAAATGAGAGAACAACATCATATTTGTTGTCTGCAAATGTATATCCGGTAACACCTGATGAAGTTATGCAGGTAAAGTCATATCCCGGATACTGAAATGTGCCGATAAAATTCGCACTCTTAGGCAGCTTTACTGTGTGAACATCAGGCTTGTTTTCATCAGGATTTTTAAATTCAAACACATAGTACTCTGCATAATCCTCTGTTGAAACAACACACAGATTTCCGCTTTCAGATTTGTATATATCGAGGAAACTGCCTTTGCGGTCTTCAATTTCTATTGTAACATAATCCAGGGGTTCACCATGTATTCCGTTCAGATCAATTTTATACAGACGGGGAACTGTTGTGTGATCCTGCAGGTAATCCACGGAAAATACATAAAGGGCATCCGGGAAGAGAATGGCATCTATTACACTCTCTGAATCAGGTGAACTGAGAATCGGTGTAATATCAGTTTCACTGATTTTCCCCAGTGTCTTTGAATCATAGACTGTAAACAACGTATGCGGAAGATCATCTCCGTAAACCTTGTCAAGTGCAGTAAAATTTCCTTCATCGTCACTTCTCAGTGCATAGAGAGAAGTTTCATCCGGGAGACTGATATCAGCATTTATTTTTCCGGAACCGATATCTGCTGAGCACAGTTTCTGAACACCTTCATTGTCACAGTATGTCACGCATACACTCTCACTGTCATTTGCCATATACTGTATGTACATATAATCAAGAGCACTGAGATCAAGATCGGATACTTCACCTGAAGATGCATCGATTACTCTGGCAATTTCCTTTTCAACTACTCCGCTCTTCTGTTCATATACGTATATATTGTCACCGCAGGACTGGAGAGATTTTATATTGTCAAATGAATGCTCCTCACCAAGCGGAGTAACAGTATATTCTTTTTTTACAGCTTCATTCTTTTCCGTAACAGCCTCTGTTACAACGGCACTGTCTTCACTGATGCTGCTTTCCGTTTTTCCGTTACAGCCCGTGAACATCATCATAACAGAGACTGCGGCAAAAATGCCGGCAGTCTGTTTTATGATATTTTTCCTGTTCATATTATTTTTTCCTTCTTACTTGATTTCTTTAAGATAGAGAGAAACCTTGTTCTGAATTGTAGCCGCAGCATCCTTTGAAGTCTTTGATCCGGCAAATACATCAGCAAGTGCTTCGTCAATTATATTGTTTATTCTTTCATCGGAAAGTGCACAGCGGTTTGCTGTTTCCACAGCGGTTCTTATCTTATCAGCTGTTGCCTTGTCAAGAGGTTTCATCTCAATTGTTTCGCCATCAGGTGTCTCCACACTGTATCCCATGTTTTCAGATGTCATTTCCTTGTTAAGCACTTTTTCAAATGATGATTTTCTTGAAGGGAATGTGTAGGTATAGTTTTCATTAAGAGCATCCTGATATTCTTCTGTAAAGAATTCTCTGATAAATTCCCAGGCAGCATCCTTGTTCTGTGATTTTTCGCAGATTGCAAATGTTGAATTAGGATAGATGATTGTTCCGCTGCCGCTTTCAGAAGGATATCCCTTAAGTGTGATTTCCTCACCTATTGCACCCTGCTGGAGACTGAGAATCTGATAGAAACCGCTGACATCAACTATTTCAAGCTGACATTCATTATCAGCAAATCTGCGGTTATATTTTCCGTTTTCGTATACTTCATCATCCATATCATCTTCATTTATTCCGTCCTTCATAATGAAGTCAACCATCCCTGTAAATCTGTCATTGTCAAAGTCACATGTCTTTTTTTCCATATCGACAAATTCTGAAAGATTCGATTTTATAAGCTGCTGAACGAGATTTTCCTTTGTCTGTTCGAAAAATACCTTTCCGTTATCTGCAAGCTTAAGGAATTCTTCATGACTCCAGCCCGGTTCTGCACCTACTTTTGACTTTGGACCTGCAATGGTTGAAAGCGAGAAGTTTGAAACAAGCTGACAGAGCTTTCCGTCATATGAATAAACATCAAAGATATTCTCAAAGAAATCATCCTTTGACATATCAGGATCATTTTCGAAGTACACACTCATATCGGAAAGAAGTCCCTTTGCGGCAAATGACATCATATCGATTTCGCCGTTTCCTACGATAATATCAGGGATATTTCCTGATGCCATATCGTTGTTGAGCTGGAATGCACCGGACTTGTATGTGTCATCCTCATAGGTACTGTACTTTTCATAGTCATTCATCTGAATTCTGTACTCAGGGTTGTTTCTGTTAAACTCTGAAATCTTATTCTTGAAATTTTCGTTGTATCTGATGTTCATTCCAGCAAGAGTAATAAGAGTTTTATTCTGAATCTTTTCAAGAGTATTGGCGTCTGCTCTCTTGTAAATTGAAAGGACTGTTTCCCCTGTCTCATAGTCATATCCCGAGCAGAGCATGCTGTCAGCACTGATAAGTGCAACATTTTCTATATTTTCTGTGATATCACTGTCAATCCAGTTGATAATTTCGGTAGATTTGTTTTCACTGATACTGAAACCGTAAACACCCTCTGAATTTTTATAGCATAAATCATATTTTTCATCTATACAGTTTATTGCATCAATATCCATAGGCAGATCAAGAGATTCATTTTCAGATGCAGTCAGCTCACTCTTCTCACGGTCAATTTTTGATATATTCATGCCGCCTCTGTCCTTCGAATAATAGAAGATAAAGTCGCCTGAATTTGTCGGTACAATATTGCTTATATATGAAATATTATCGTCTTCTATTCTGCATATCTCACTGCCGTCTGAGCCTGTTACTATTACGGACAGACTGTTATCCCCGTCTTCAGGGGAATATGAGGATACGGAAAGAATATACTCACCGTTTTTATTTATTTCAAATCTCTCGATATACGCATTACTGTCAGTAACAATTTTGTCAAGTTCAACTGATGCCCCGAAAGAACCGTCTTCATTAAGTTCCTTAATACAAAAAAATGTTTTTCCTCCGTCATCACTTTCCTCATATCTCTGCGAAAGAACATGTATCTTTCCGTCCGGCGATGCAGTCATTGAGCTGATGTATTCATTTTCTTCATTTGTAAGCGGAATAGTTCCGATATTGTTGCCTTCATTGTCCATAATATAAAACTGCTGATATGAATCACCGTACGACATACCGTAGAAATAAATCTGCCCGTCTGTGCAGGAAGCATAGTATGAATCCTTTATTTCTTCCGGAAGCTCACTGCCGACTGAGTACTTCTTTTCTGACTTGCCTGTTTCAAAATCAACGGAATAAAATCCGTCTTCACTCATATATGCAAAATCAGCATCTTCTGCATTATATCCTTCTACGAAAACTCTTATCTCTCCGGTTTCAAATTCATATCTGTCTGTTACAGCACCTGTTTCAGAATCAAATCTGTTTACAAAAAAGCTTCTGTAGTCATCTGAAGACAGTATGAACATAGTTCCGTCAGGTTTTCTGTAGATCGTTGATGCTCCCTCAAGGTCTCCGAGGTCATTCATTTCGTATACAACCTCACCTGAAGGGGAAATCTTCATTCCTCTGTTCAGGATCTCAGGCATTCCGTCTTCTGAATCCCTTCCCATTCCTCCGGAATAATCAACAATCATAAAATAAGCATTTCCGGATTCATCAAATTCCACGCCGGACACTGATTCGTTTTCGGAAAGTCCGAGAACTTCAGAGTAATCCATTGATGACTTTTCCTCAAGAGTGCTGATATCCAGTGTCTTTACTGATATTTTCTGACTGGACATTCCCCAGGATTCCATTACTACACGAAGATTGCCCTCACTGTCCTTTTTCATACTCAAAGGATATGAATTCATATCAAGATCCTGCTTTGCTTTAACAGAACCTGAAGCAATATCGAGGACAGCAATCTTACTTGAATAATCAGTTTTGTCATTATAAACTACCACAAGAGAATCATCAATAAGTGCTGATCTTGAAATATAGTCTGAATCCACAGCCTCCAGATTTACATCCTTAAACTCACCTGATGCAGGGTCAAAAATCTTTGAGATAACGGTTGCCGAATCTGAATTTTTATCTCCGTAGATATATATCCTGTCGTTGAAAGTCAGTATATTCTGAATGTAGCCAAGGTCTGCAGGCTTTTCAAATGATGAAGGAGTAAAATAGTTTACTATCTTATGCGGCTGATTTGTATCTGAGACTTCTTCCTTTCCTCCCGGAAGCTTTGAATTGCATGAAGCAAGGCTCATAACCATTGCCGCTGCGAGAAATGAGCTTAACGCTCTTCTGATAAATTTTGTGTTCTTCATAGTTTTGTTCCTTTCTTAAAAAAATCACATCAGTCAAATCTGCTTTCTGTATCAGTTTCATTTTCATCAACACTGATATAGTCAGAAGATTTTTTCTTATAGGTGTATTTGTACATAAGATTTTCAATATGGTCTTTCAGATGCCATTTTCTGTTAAGATAAAGACCTGACACCATAATAATCAGCATAATAAGAATATACGCTGCAAGAATCAGAAAAATGAAAAACAGAATTTCCATCTGTACACCTGTAATGCGTGCAGCATTTTCCCAGTATGGATAAGCTATGCTTCTGTCCGAAATAAACTGTGAGTCAAAATTCTTCAGTCCTTTAAAAAGAGACAAAAATGAATATCTTGAAGAATTTTCAGTTATAACAACAGGCAGAGACTTTACGGGATCCTTACCGTCCTCAGGCTCTGTCATAGTGCTTATGCCAAAATACTCCTTTATAATATTTACTGCAAAATTGTCAACAGGATCAGGGATTACACTCTCATAGCACAGCAGTGCATCATCAAGTCCCGTTTCCTCAAGTGCTTCATAATGAATATATATAACAGGTTCTTCCGGATATGATTTCTGAGATGATTTGTCTTCCTCAGCTCTTACCACACCTGCTACTTCAAATTCTTTACCGTTTATTCTGAATGTCATCCCGGTAACATCAGTCGAACTGAATATAGCCCAGGCAGATTTTTCATCGAGAACAGCACGGTCATTTCTTAGTTCAGTTTCATATATATAGTTTCCGGAAACAAGGTTCAGAGGATGAAAACTGAAAAAATCCCCGCCTATTCCTGCAATATTAATTTTAGATGCACATTCATCGGTTCTTCCGCTTTCCGGATTGTATACTGACACAGCTGATGGCGTCATAACCGATGACCAGGCATCAGTCCAGATTTCTGCCCCTTCATTTTCCGGTTTGAAGGATTCGGCTTTTATCCTGTCGTCAATAAACTTTCCTATGTTCTCCGTTTCATTTTTCTTATAAGGAGTGCTGCTCTGCGGATAGAATACAGAAACCTGAGAATATTTCAGATCCCCCGCCTGCCAGCGTTCAGCCATATTCTGTGACTCAAGACTTCCGGACAAGCCGGACATTGCGAGTGAAACAGCAAGCAGGGCCGCTGAAGCTATTGCAGTTCCTGTAAGCTTCTTTTTATACTTCATGGCATTACTCCTGGGACAGTCTTACCTGATCTCCGGCATTAAAAGGCTTGGATGAAGCAGTTATAATATAGTCAGCTGAATCACCGAATTCACCTGATACAGCACACTGTGTATCATCTTCAGCTATAACTGAAACCGGCACCTTTTCAACGATATATCTGTTGCCAAGCGGAGTACTTTTTGATTTTACAACATAAACAAAACTTCCGGAAGAGTCCTTCTTTACAGCATTTCTCGGAACAACCCTGTCAAAAGCAGATGATGAATCTCCCAGCTCTACAGTGAGGTTCTGGCCGGCTACAACATCACCGGAAACAGTAAATGTAACACTGAACTTCGATGAGTCAGTTTTATCCTTGGTAATGTTCTTTACTGTAACCGTAATTCTGTCATCATTGTTTTTTACCTTTGCTTCCTTGCCCTTTGTAAGTGACTTAGCCTGTTCAGAAGTTACTGTTGCTGATGCTGTAAATCCGTCATCGGATATATTGATTATCATGAGTTCATCATTTTCCATAAAACTCTGACCTGAAGAAAATTTTATCTCTTCAACAACGCCTTCAACTGGTGACACAATTTCCTTAGTCGACTGTTTTGAAAGGAGTTTTTCCATATCTGCTTCCAGGTCCTCAATCTTTTTCTTCTGTGCCTCAAGGTCGAGCTGGGTCTGGGCATCAGTTACCCTGTCATTTTCCATCTGTGCTTCAAGTGCATGTACTGCAGAATCAAGTTCATACTGAGCAGCTCTTATTGCTGCATCGTAGTCAACAGTTTCACCTGCAATGCCTTCTGATATTCCGCCGGACTGAACGGATTCCAGCTGTGCATCAACTGTTATTATTTCCGAATTGATTTCATTTGTAACGTCGGATACTTTTTTGCCAAGAGCTTTTTCTGCTTCTGTTTTTGCAGAAAGTTTAAGTTCCTTGTCAGCATTTGATTTTTCAAGTGAGGCTATAGCTGTATTTACTTCATTGAGATCTTCTTCGGCATACTTGACTTCATTCTTAAGAGTCTCTATTTCCTTTGTAAGTGCTGCCTTCAGTGTTTCATCTGATGCAGATGCAAGTTCTGTATTTTTCTGTGAAAGCTGGAGCTTAAGTCCTTCGAGCTTTCTTTCAAGTGTCTTTGTTCCGTTTTCAGCACCTGCCGCCTGAATTACAGCAAGATACTTCTGACATTCTGCGTCAGCAGTGTTGTATTCACCTTCTGCCTTGCGGAAGGCTTCCACTTCAGCTGAAATCTGACTGTATCTGTCTGCACTGAGTGAATTGTACTGACCGGCTGAAAGATATTCAAGATCTGACGCAAGAACATTTCTTCTATGCTTAAGTGAAGAGATTTCTGAAGGATTCACAGGATTCTGTGACGGTGCGGAAGGTGCATTGTTCTTTGCATCAATAGCCTGATTGAGTCTGTCTCTCGCCTGTGAAACCGCAAGATTAAACTCAAAATAGTCTGCAGAAGCTTTTATAAGTGCCTTTTCATATTCATTTTTCTGAAGGTCAATCTGTTCCTGCAGCTGCTTTGCCTCTTCGCTTTCACTTACTTCCTCAAGGAAGAAAAGTGTCTGTCCTTCCTTAACCTCCTGGCCTCTTTTAACCGCAACACGCTTTATGTCTCTGTTTTCCTCTGCGGTAACACTGTATGTTCTGTTTGCCTCTACCGTAAGACTGAGACTGTATGCTTTTGACACCTTGTCTCTCGACATACGGGTAACGGAAACTTCCGGAAGAGAGTAATTCATAATAGTATTTGAGAAAAATGTAAGCACAAGCATAATAAGAAGAAATACTATGATTATGTTTTTCACCCATTCTCTTCTGTTGCGGTGTTTAACCGGCTCTTCTTTATTTTTTAATATTTCTTTGTTATCCATTCTGATGTTTTCCTTTCTGATAATTTTATCCTTTTATTCCACCCGAATATGCAATACCCTCAACAAGATAATCCTCACCATAGAAAAACATGAGGAGGGTTGGTATCATATATATTACGGCTACCGCAAATGCAAGTCCCACATCTCCTGAATTAATCTTTGAGAGAAATACAGACAGCGGATGATAATCTGTGTCGGAAAGCATAATAAGCGGCTGTTCAACCATGTTCCAGTAATCAATAAACTGAAGAAGTACAACAGAAAAAATTGCGCTTCTTGAAAGCGGAAGACAAATCTGCGTAAATATCTGAATCTCACCCGCACCGTCAAGCTTTGCTGCTTCTATAAATGAATCCGGTATTCTTCTCATTACTTTTGCCAGAATAAACACACTGAACGGTGCAAAAATACCCGGAAGAATTATAGAAAATCTTGTATTAAGTATCCCGAGTGCATCAGCAACAAGATAGTTTGGGACAAGTGTTACCTGATACGGCATAAGCATGAGAATCACATACATAAAGAACAGCAGTTCCTTGAACTTCCCCCGGTAACGTGCAAAACTGTACGCTGCAAGTGAGGCGACTATTATCTGAAAAAGAACAACAGGAACAACAAGTATAACTGAATTCCAGAATTTCATAAGATAATCAGAACTTTTGAACAATACTGTCCCGTACTGTTCAAAAGATACCTTGTCCGGTATCAGTTTAAGGTTGAGCTTGTCAGATATATATACTTTCTTCGTTTCGTTTTTATCAAAGTTACTGATCATCGCTCCGTAATTGGCATTTATCTCCTTCTGTGTCATAAAGGAATTGGCTATTGTTACAACTGTAGGAAAGAGAAAAAGAACCGCACACAAAACAGCGAAAGCAGTAAGCAGAACTGAAAGTGCTTTTTTTCTGAATTTTGCTTTCATCATTCAACATCCTTTCCGAACCAGTACTCTGCAATAAACAGAATTGCTATTATTACCGCCATGACCAGTGACATAACTATAGCTGCGGAGGATAGCTTCTGATATTCGAGCAGTGAAAATGTATTGTTCATAAAATGCTGAATCATATATAGTGCATCCGGATAATCGCCGGTAAGCAGGTATACCTCTCTGAATATCTTGAATGAATTTATAAGAGAAAGAATTGTTACAAACAGAATTGAAGGTGAAAGATATCTGAGTTTAAGATGAAAGAACTTGTAAACCGGTCCCGCACCTTCGAGTGTTGCAACCTCCAGAATATCTCCGGGAATATTTGAAAGAGCAGCAAGGAAGAGAATCATATTGTAGCCAAGGTTTTTCCAGAGAAACATGATTATAACCACAATCATTCCCTTAGGAGTTTTCAGCCAGTCAACCGGATCAGCTCCGAAGTGTTCAAGGAACTGATTTACTGTACCGCACCTGTGAAACATAACCTGCCATACAAGAACAACCGATGCAGTCGGAACCATAAGCGGACAGAGAAATGATGCTCTGAGCTGACTCTTGTAAAATATTTTTGAGTCGAGAAGAACAGCAAGCATCAGCGAAAGTATTACAACAAGCGGAACAGCCACTATGGAAAACAGCAGAGTGTTCTTTGAAGCAAGCTGAAATGCTTCGTTCTGAAGTATTTCTTTAAAATTATCAAGAAATACAAAATCACGGTTTATAGGATTGTCAATAACCGAATAATAAATAACAACAAAAAAAGGAAGAACAAAGAAAATCAGCACACCCGCAAGGCTTGGTGCAAGAAACGATATTTCGGTAATACGTTCGCTTTTTTTCAGTGTTCTTCCTCTGACTTCAGGAATTTTTTGTTTTTTCATTTTATTTTTTCTCCGTTCTTTTATTTTTAGTACTTTCGCCGCTGAAAACGGCGAAAGTATCTCTCTGTATTATACTCATAATGATACTATAAAGTTCATTCTTTTGTCAAGTAATAAATAAATATCGCATGAAAATTTAAGAGAATATTAAGATAATCATGCATAACATAAATTCACAGTAATTCCTTTGTATTTTGCAGGGCTTTGCGGTCGCCCTGCACCTTCGCAGATAATCAGTAATATTCAGCAGGCATCTGTTCTTTTCTGTCGGAAATTACTGATTCTCCTTCAAGGAACTGCTTAAGCATGATATAGAGCATTTCCTTTTCAAAAGGTTTTGAAAGATACGCATTCATTCCGCTCTGGATAGTAAGTTTTTCGTCATCTCCTGCAGCATTTGCAGTAAGGGCGATAATCGGAACCGAATGAGCGTCAGCCTTGTCGGAATTTCTTATGCATCCGGCCGCCTCATAGCCGTCCATAAGCGGCATACGTACATCCATAAGTATAACATCATATGTATAGCTTGGTTTGGAAATAAATGAATAAACCGCCTGTTTTCCGTTAAGTGCAAGCTGAACATCAAATCCCACGTTTTCAAGCAGAGATTTTGCAAATTCGGCATTGAAATCATTATCTTCAGCCAGCAGCACTGTCTTTCCGGTAAAATCAAAATCCTGCTGACTAATATACAGAGTCTCCCTTATAGCATCTGTTATGGACTTGCATTTTTTAAGTTCAAGCGTGAAGGAAAAAGCAGAACCTTCATTTTCCTCACTCTTTACATTTAAAGTTCCCCCCATAAGCTCGACAAGATTTTTACATATTGAAAGTCCGAGACCCGTACCGCCGTATGACTTTGTTACAGCACTGTCAGCCTGTTCAAATGATTCAAAAATCTTCTTCAGGTTTTCTTTCTTTATGCCTATCCCGTTATCTTCAACGGTAAATTTAAGAACAGAAGATTCTTCGTCACTTTCCAGTTCATCTATGCTGACTTTTATCTTTCCGCTGAACGGAGTAAACTTAAGTGCATTTGCAGCAAGGTTTACAAGTACCTGATGTATCCTGAACTGGTCACCCACAAAAAGCTTGTTTTCAAAGTTCTTTTCTATGGTAAGCTTAATCATTCGCTGGTCTGCCTGAGGCTTTATCATCATCTCAAAGTCCTCAAGAAGATTTGTGATGTCAAAAATATCATTGCTTACGATAAGCTTCCCGCTTTCGATTTTTGACATGTCAAGTATGTCATTTACAAGTGAAGTGAGATATTTGGTTGAAATGGTGATTTTTTCGAGACAGTCATAAACCTCCCCGGCAGAGTCGGTTTCTTCTTTTTCAATTACACACATCGCCTTGTCAGCCATACCCTTTATGGCATTGATAGGAGTTCTGATCTCGTGTGACATTCTTGAAAGAAACTCTGACTTCGCCTTGCTTGCAAGGTCAGCATTTACTATGGTAATGTGAGTGGAAATAACTCTTGAGAGTTCCTTGAGGGTCGAAACCTCCTGTGAGCTGAGTTTTCTTCCCTTTTCCAGTGATTCAAATATCAAACAGCCCCTGAAATTTCCTTCGTTGAATATCGCTGAGAAGAAGTACTGTTTTTTATCCTTCTCAAGCAGCTTGCGGAGTGACTTTGAAAGCTTCGACATAATCTTGGGAGTTATATGTACCAGACTGTCATGTTCAAAATAGTCAATCAGTGCATTGTAATCCTTGCGGTTGAAATCATAAATCTCGTTAAGATCAATCGGTTTTCCTTTTTCACACCAGTGATATGTGAACTTGGAATACATATTTTCGTCGTTCATTTCGAAAATGACAATCCGGCTGAAATCGAAAATCCTTGAGATCTTCGGGAGGAGAAGATTAATGGCTGTCTTCAGGTCCCTGCTCTTTTCAAGAAGCGAATAGGCAAATGAGACTATATTTCCGTTTTCGTGCGGATTCTCATCTGCAATATCAGTTACTCCCTTGTCTATTATTGTGGCATCAAGAACCTTGGAGTCAACAAGATTTGAAACTTCCGAGTAAAGCAGACTCGAACCCTTCTTGGTCTTTTTGGCGAACATAAGAGTTTTGTATGCATAATCAAAAAGCTCATCGTATTTGTTTGAGTAAAATGTATTTACTATACCGACTGTACATGAAATGCCAATTTCCTTGTCAGTGCCTGCATAGATACTGTTCACGCGCTTGCTGATTGATGAGCCGAATGACTTGATATATGACTTGTTGGTATTTTTGGTAAACACCATAAACTCGTCACCGCCAAGTCTTATCACAATATCAGTAGGTCTCATAACTGAAGTAAGTTTTTCGGCAACCTCTTCAAGAACTGAGTTTCCGAACTCTCTTCCGTAGTGATCATTTATATCGTAAAAATTATCAACATCAATAATACAAAGCGCACACAGTTCACTTTCCGGTTTTATCTTAAGATACTGTCTGATAAGTTTCTCGCCGCGTTCCCTTGAATACAGCCCCGTAAGCTTATCCTTTCCGCTCTCAGTATACTCTTCCTCTTCACTGTCATCCTGTTTTTTATCACTTACTGTTACTATCATCTTGACTTTACGGGTATTTACCGAATCGTAGTATTCAAGTTCGCCGTAACATGTGACGGTAATTATGGATCTGTCCTTAAGAATAATAGGATGCTTAAAACAGAATTCGCCGTTATCCGTGATATTGTTTCTGACACTGACTATGTATTCATTATAAGCATCCGTTGGAATGAGACGGCTCATATACAGCCCGTTCTCAACGTCCGGCTGCTTGAAACCGGTAACCTCCGTAAAGCCGTTATTTATCTTTACAACCTTAAAATTGTCATCAATATCTACATGAAAGACCGCAAATTCCTTTGATTTAAGAATTGATTTTTTGCTCATATTTTTGCTACACTCCTGAAATTTCTGCACATCATAATCTCTGTATCCCCATAAACAATTCAATTTCCCACATACTATGATTATATCATAAATGATATTTTTTTTCAATCGTTTTTATCTTTTTATACATTGTTTGTTTTTTAATTCAATAAATATCTGTCAATTGTCAAAATTCTTACTATTTTCTTTCTCTGGTATTACTCAGATGTTTAAAATGCCCGAAATAAACTATCATTTTTTTCTGCCTTATGTATTGCAAAATACACGTATTTGAGTTATAATTAATATTGTATGGTTTAATTTTATACTACAGATAGGAGAGTTTAAATATGGATATGGTAATTCCATGGACAAAAGTCTGGGCCGTAGTTATTACCGGACTTGTTGTTGTATTTCTCGCCCTTGTTCTGCTCATCATCTTTGTTTCATTATTCGGAAAAGTTTTCTCCGGTATCGGAAACAGGGAAAAGAACAAGAGCAAACCTGCTGATTCACCTGCAGTAAATGTTACAAAATCAGCACCTGCACCTGCTCCGGCGGCTGTATCTGCCGAAGACGACAACGAAGTTATAGCTGTTATTTCTGCTGCAGTTGCCATGATGGCTGAACAGGACGGCAAAAAATACGCAGTAAAATCAATAAAGAGAACAGTAAACAAAAGACGTCAGGCAGGCTCTGTATGGGGAGCTGCCGGTCAGCGTGAAAACACACGTCCGTTCTGAGGATCTAAAAAAATACGAAAGGATATTTATCTATCATGAGTGAAGTAATAAGAATCTTTACTGATACGATAAAGGATCTTGGTATGTCAAGCGGATTTGCCAACTTAGGCTGGCAGAACTGTGTTATGATTCTGATTTCCTTTATATTTATGTATCTTGCGATTGCAAAAAAATTCGAACCTCTTCTTCTGCTTCCGATTTCATTCGGTATGCTTCTCACAAACCTTCCGCTTACAGCGATGTACACTCCGGAACTCTTTGCAGATCCTACCAACATCGACTTCGGAAAAATTCTACACGAAGGCGGCCTGCTGGACCTTCTCTACCTCGGAGTTAAGCTTCAGCTCTTCCCGCCGCTCATCTTCCTTGGCATCGGAACAATGACGGACTTTGCTCCGCTTATTTCCAATCCTAAGAGCTTCCTCCTCGGCGCTGCTGCTCAGGCCGGTATCTTCCTTACATTTATCGGTGCGGCAATGCTTGGATTCTCTGAAACAGAAGCTGCCTCAATCGCTATCATCGGCGGTGCCGACGGTCCGACAGCTATCTTCGTTTCAAGCAAGCTCCTCGGTGCAGGCGCTTCAATCTCCACAGGTACAATCGCTCTTGCAGCATACACCTATATGGCACTTGTTCCTATCATTCAGCCTCCTATAATGAAGGCTCTTACAACAAAGAAGGAACGTGCCGTTGTAATGGAAACACTCAGACCGGTCGGAAAGACAGAAAAGATTATCTTCCCTATCGCTGTTACAATTATCATCGCACTTCTCATTCCTTCAGCAGCTCCGCTTGTTGGTATGCTTATGCTCGGAAATCTTCTCAAGGAAAGCGGTGTCTGCGACAGACTCGTTAAGACAGCTCAGAACGAACTTATGAATATCGTTACTATCTTCCTCGGCGTTTCAGTTGGTGCCACAACCACAGCCGACAAGATTATCACAGCAGAATTTGCAAAGGTTATCATACTTGGTGTTATCGCCTTCTCAATCGGTACAGCTTCCGGTGTTTTATTCGGAAAGATTATGTACAGGGTTACAGGCGGCAAGGTTAATCCTCTCATCGGTTCAGCAGGCGTTTCAGCAGTTCCGATGGCAGCCCGTGTATCACAGAAGGTCGGCGCAAGTGAAAATCCGACAAACTTCCTCCTCATGCACGCCATGGGACCAAACGTTGCAGGTGTTATCGGCTCCGCAGTAGCCGCCGGCGTCCTCCTCAGTATCGTTAAGTAAACAAAAAAATCTCTTCTGAATTTACCTTTTTCAGAAGAGATTATTTTTTTATCTGTTATCTGGAACCAAACGAAAAAAGCCCTTTCTTCTCATACGGCGCCCTTGCCGCCCCCAGAAACTTATATCCGCATTCCTCAACAGCAGACTTAAGCCTTTCATCATCTATATCCTCAGGTGTAATTATAACCGAGTTATTATCCGAATGCGATGATGTAACCTTTTTAATAAAAGAAAACTGCTTCTTAAACTCATCGTCCATATGTGACTCGCACATATTGCACATCATACCTTCAATATCTACTGTAATCTTAAGCAAAGTAATCAGCTCCTTACTTTAAAAATCCGTCAATAATCTTTCTCTCAGCTTCTTCTTCAGTAAGCCCGAGTGTACAAAGCTTCGTTATCTGCTCACCGGCAATCTTTCCGATGGCCGCTTCGTGAATAAGAGAAGCATCAATATTTGCTGCATAAAGACCAGGAATGGCATTTACACGACCGTTTTCAGAAATGATTGCATCACATTCCGAATGACCTGTACATCTGCAGTTTCCGTTGATGGTTGAAACAAATTCCTGATATGAATTGCCCCTTGCAACAGACCTTGAAATAAGATCAATACTTGAATCATCACCATTCATCTCAACCTTAAAGTCAGACTTTGCAGTTTCATCACCGTCAGTCATAAGTCTTTCCTTAATTATAAGCTTAGCGCCCTTTCCGAGCTTTGCAGAGGTAAGTCTGTTACTCGAGGTAACACCGCCAATCTGAACGGTGTCCATTTCCATGTATGAGTTCTCGTCCATCTCAACATCAGTAACCGGATCAATTCTCTTTGCGCCCTTTCCGTTACCTGTGCCGATATGCTTTTCCTTATAAACTACTTTTGCATTTTTGCCGATAAAGAATCTGTGAATACCGTTGTGTCTTGCTTCCTCTTCCCCCTCTGAATGAACGCCGCAGCCTGCAACGATAATTACATCCGCCCCGTCCTCAACGATAAAGTCGTTGTACACAAGGTCATTTACACCAGCCTTTGTTACACATGCCGGAATATAAACTGTTTCCTGCTGTGCTGAAGAACTTATGCGAATAACAATACCGGGATTGTCATTTTTTGGTTCTATCTTAATATTCTCAGATGACTGTCTTCCGGCACATCCTCCGTCCTCACGGATATTGAAGGCACCCTTGTAGCTTCCGTCCCAGTCAGAAACAACACCGAGAAGCTGTTCTGTAATACTGTTCATATCTGTTTCCTCCGTTAACTGTTTCTAAGTGAGCAGCGTGTTGCTGAGGTCTTGTCCATAAGTGACGGGAATACTTCATCCCTTGTTCCCATGGTCTTAACCTTTCCGTCTGCAACAACTGCAATATAGTCTGCAATATTCATTATACGTTCCTGATGGGAAATAATCAGAAGTGAACGACTGCTGTCCTTTTTGATGTTCTCAAATGCTTCGATAAGACTTGTAAAACTCCACAGATCAATTCCTGCTTCCGGCTCGTCAAATACAAGGAGCTTTGCATCCTTTCTTGCAAGAACCGTAGCAATCTCAATACGCTTGCTCTCACCGCCTGAAAGACTTGCATCTGCCTCCCTGTCTATATAGTCACGTCCGCAGAGTCCCACTTCACTGAGCATATGACAAACTTCAGCCCCAGAAAGTTCACGTTCAGCTGAAATGGAAAGAAGATCTCTTACAGTAAGTCCCTTGAATCTTACCGGTTGCTGAAATGCATAGGCAAGCCCGTTTTTGGAACGTTCAGTAATACTCCAGTCAGTGACGTCATTTCCGTCTATAATAATCTGCCCTCCACAAGGCTTGTAAAGACCTGCAATAACTTTCGCAAGCGAAGTCTTTCCGCCTCCGTTAGGTCCAGTTATAACAGTTAGCTTCCCGTCGGGAACATTAAGATCTATCCCGTTTAGTATTTTTTCACCGGTTTCCGTTGTCCACCGGATATCATTAAGCTGCAGCATTGTACCAATATACCGCCCTTTCATTTTTTCAGTTTAACAATCAGCATAACACATGTTTATGTGCACATACTCTCATATCAAGTATACCACAACAGTGGGATTTTGTCAAAACAGTTTACAGTATTATTTCCTGTTTTAAGGGTAGTTATGTCATATATTTTTTATA
>JAUNJJ010000282.1 GCA_030533325.1 Oscillospiraceae bacterium | reverse complement strand
TTACCGGTTATCTTTTCACCCCGGATAACCAGTTAAATTTGAATTTGTCTGGCTTTTCCCTTATAATCTGCAGATTATGTTTGGTTCAGGTTTTTTCGAAGTATTTCAGCATATAATATAGAATATTCTGAGAATAAAAATTATAAATTTCGGTTAAAACAATAATGAGACAAGGGAAATTTTAAGGGCAAAAATTTGCTGAATCCCTGAATTAGTGGTACTATAGTAAACGCAATAAATTGCGTTTACTATTGGCCGATTTGTACGGAGATGATGTAGTAATCGGATGTGCAAGGCAGTAGAAATAAATTAAATACAGTGATTTCAGGGAGAAGGGAGAATACTATATAGTAAGGAGCAGAAAAATGGCAAAAGGTTCAATAAGGAAAAAAGGCGGAAAGTGGTATTACAGATTTTATGTAAGGGATGAATCAGGGAAAACTGTTCAGAAAGAGTACGCCGGAAGCACGAGCAGGTGTGAAACGGAGAAGATGCTGAAGAAAGCACTTGAGGAATACAATGCAGGTTATTCGGATAAATCCACTTCTCAGAAGGCATCTGATATCACTTTCAGGGAACTCCTTGAAATCTGGGCAAATGAATCGCTGAAACCGGGCACTCTGAGTAATGGCACGGTAATGTCGTACCTGGGTGTAATAAATCGTATAAATGAAACTCCGCTTGCAGATATGAAACTTGAAGAAATAACCTCTGATTATCTTCAGCATTTTCTGAATTCACTGACTAAGGGTGGAGATGGCAGTCAGAAGATAAGTCAGGGATATATGCGGTTGTTTACTGCGGTGATAAGAGGTGCTTTCAGATTTGCTGTATTTCCTAAGAAAATACTCATAAATGATCCGATGCAGTATGTAAAGGTGCGGAACAACAAGGAGAAGATTAACATATTCGGTTCTGTTTACAGGTCAGAAAATGACAGCAGGACTATTTCACATAAATTGTACCTGAAGATAACAGATTACCTTACTGTAAAGGAGAATCCGGCCTGCCTGCCGATACAGATTGCTTACTACACAGGAATGAGGCTTGGAGAAGTCTGTGGTCTGTTATGGCAGGATATTGACCTTGAAGAACAGTACATTACCATAAGGCGCAGCATGCGGTATAATAATATTCGTCACATAACGGAGCTTGGAACTACCAAGAGAAATAAGGTAAGAACCATTGATTTCTGTGACTCGCTCGCAGTTATTCTGAAAAATGAAAAACAGCGTCAGCAGAGTATATTTGAAAAAACGGAACATTACAGAAATTACTATAAAAGAGTAAATGAAAATAACCGTGAACATTTTGAGGTGTATTCGCTAAAAGAGAGTGATGAGGTTCCGGAGGAGTACTGTGAGATGTCATTTGTATGTCTGCGAAATGACGGAAAATACGAATCGCCGGATACGGTGTCTATAATGTGCCGGTCGGTGAGAAAACTGGATGATGATCTGAAGGATTTTCATTTTCATACGCTCAGACATACCTATACAAATAATCTTCTGTCAGCAGGAGCGGACCCGAAGGATGTTCAGGAACTGCTGGGACATTCGGATATCAGTACTACTATGAATATTTATGCACATTCAAATGCGAAGAAAAGAAGAAGCTCAGCAAGACTTCTGGACAGAATCAGCGAATGATTACTATATTATGAGAAAAATATACCTCTTAGGGCGAAAGTGTAGACAAATGCAGTTGTGATTTGTTATAATGAACACGTTACGTAACAGAGAAAAAATGTAAAATATTATAGTTGCCAAACTGCAGTACAGGTGCTATAATATAGGGGATAATATGAGTACAAATCAGATTGTTAAACCCAAAATCGATGTGGTCTTCAAAAAACTTTTCGGAGACCCTGCAAACGAACACATCCTAAAGGCATTCATTGCCGGCATGCTTGGAATTGATAAAAACAGGATAACGGAAATATCATTTGACAATGTTGAGATGATACCTGATTTTGCAGACGAAAAGTTTGGCAGAGTAGATGTAAAGGTTACAATTGACCGCAAGGACAAGGTGAATATCGAACTGCAGGCGGTGTGGTTCAGGGATTACAAGGACAGAAGCCTGTTTTACTGGTCGAAACTGTATACATACGGACTGAAGAAGGGATTACCTTATGGAAGCCTTTCAAGAACGATATGCATAAACATTGTAGGCTTCAATGTATTTAAGTGTGATGAATACAAGTCTCACTTTACATTAAGGGAAGTTACCAGAAACGAAGTATACAGCGATAAAATGAGTATATACTTTTA
>JAUNJJ010000281.1 GCA_030533325.1 Oscillospiraceae bacterium | reverse complement strand
ACCTGCGGCATCTTGGTCCCAAACCAAGCACTCTACCAAACTGAGTTACGCCTCGATATAAAGCCGTCTGCATCAGACAGCTTTATTATTATACTACAGAAATATTGAATTGTCAATACTTTTTAAAAAATTTTTATAAGTCTTTAAAATTAAAATTTTTCCTGCCGGTTGAATAGTCATCTACAATATGACCATTACCATAAAGCTTATACTTGTAGGTTGTAAGGCCTTCAAGACCAACCGGTCCACGTGCATGTATTTTACTTGTGCTTATTCCAACCTCTGCTCCGAATCCGTAACGGAATCCATCAGCAAATCTTGTTGAGCAGTTAAGGTAAACTCCTGCTGAATCAACAAGGTTAAGAAACTTTTCTGCATTATCCATATTTTCAGTTATGATACAGTCAGTGTGGTGTGATCCATAGTTATTTATATGAGCAACTGCTTCATCAACACCGTTTACGAGTTTAACTGAGATAATCATGTCAAGATATTCAGTATTGTACTCGTCGTCCCCCATCTGCTCACATCCGAGTATGTCAGATACTTCCTTGTTACCACGAAGCTTTACGTTACTGTCTGAAAGTGCTTCTGCAACCTTTCTGAGATTATCTGTTCCAAAATTCCTGTCAATCAGAAGTGTTTCAGTTGAATTACATGCTGCTGTATACTGAGTTTTGGCATCAATTATGATTTTACATGCTTTATCAGCATCAGCACTGCCGTCAATATATGTATGACAAATACCATCTGCATGTCCCATTACTGGTATCTTTGTGTTATTCATAATATACTGTACAAACTGATTTGAACCTCTTGGTATGATAAGGTCTACAGATTTACTGCATGCAAGAAGTTCATCTATTTCACTGTGCCCTTCAGCCTGAAACATGCATCCTTCAGGAGCACCTGATTCTACAGCAGTTTTATAAATTATATTAAACAAAGCCTTGTTTGTATTTGCAGTTTCCTTTCCGCCCTTAAGCACTGCACAGTTCCCGCTTTTTATGCACAGAGAAGAAATCTGAACAAGAGCATCCGGACGCGCTTCAAAGATGATACCTATTACACCTATCGGACAGCTGATTCGTTTAAGAATAAGGTTTTCATCAAGCTCACGCTGAAAAACAATTTTATTAATAGGATCAGGAAGACTGATAAGCTGCTGTATGCCGTTGGTTACGTCACTCAGCTTGTGTTCGTCAAATTTCAGTCTCTTTTTTACTGAATCAGCAATATTATTTTTTTCAGCATTTTCCATATCAGTTTTATTTGCCTCAAAAATATCCTGCTGATTTTTTATAAGTGCTTCCCTTACATTTTTAAGAATATTATTTCTCGTTTCAATACTAAGGGAGGCCATCTTATAACTGTCGGATTTCATTTTTCTGGTTACTTCAATCATGCCCATGCTCCTTTTTTTCAAAATATACATTATTATTTTACACCACATGATGTATTTAGTCAATACGGTGATGTAGAAATTTATTATCGCTTTTCGTACAAATTAACAGAATTGATTTGTTAAAAATTTTACATTAATAAACCAACTTGACATAACCCCAAAAAATTTTACTCGTTTAGAAATTTAAATCTTTTATAAAGCACAATATCTTCAATCACAATCTATCAAAATCAATAATTTTATATAGAAATCTTTATATCGATATGCTATAATGTATATAATCATTATAGATGCCAGATTATAATTATTTATTATAACAGAGTACATTTGAATTTTTAGATATTAAGATTATGTGGATTTTCAGGAGAATGAATTATGAAGAAAAGAAATTTAGCTATCGCACTTTCAGTTATCGCTGTCGCAGCTTTTGCAGAGTACAAAATTATTATTGTTAAGCAGCCTAAGCAGGATGATATCAGCATTTCAGTTTCATCTCAGGATCTCAGGGAAAGCATTAATGATTATGATGACGCCATTATAGTTGACATCAAAGATGTTTCCAGTTTAAGACATGAATATAACGGAATAAGTGCTTCCGTTTCCAGTTACCGAACTGTAGCCGAAGAACTTCTCTTAAACCTTGACACAATCGAAAAACTAAATGGATTTTCAGCAAAATGCAATATAGATATATCGATTGAGGAAGACGGGGTTACTTTTTATAAAACTGTGGACAGAAATTACAGTTCTACAGCTGATGTTAATAAGTATTTATCTATGAATCTGACAGACTCTATGATTGCTGACAGTTACGAATATATAACCGGTGGAAATTATCCAATACTTTAGGACATAAATGGTGTCTTGTATGTCT
>JAUNJJ010000280.1 GCA_030533325.1 Oscillospiraceae bacterium | reverse complement strand
GGTTCTATAATAAATGTTGGGGTGGAAATCTCAACATTTATTTTTTTGAACAAAAAAATAGACATATTCCCCAAAAGCCTATACAATAAAGTTGCTAACACCTAAAGAAAGGCTGGTTAAAGAATATGTCCAACAAAAATTTTATCAAAGATTTCATAGGAATTCAAGAGGTAAACATAACAAATTATGAAGAAACTGAAAAAGAAATATTTTTACACATAGAATTAGAAGTTAAAGAGCACAAGTGTCCTTGTTGCTCTGAACCCACTACACGTATTCACGATTATCGAATACAGAGGGTAACAGATATTCCATACAGAAATAAAAAAGTAATATTTGTATATCGTAAAAGAAGATATGTATGTCCACATTGTGGAAAACGATTTTATGAAGAAAATACATTTTTACCTCGTTATCATCAAATGACCAACAGGTTATCTGCGTACATAATCGAAAGATTAAGAAACACAGATAGTTTTTCAAAGATTGCAAGAGAGGTCGGTAAATCAACATCAACCGTTATCAGAGTGTTTGACTTGCTATCATTCAGCAAGCCTAAGCTTCCAAAGGTTCTTTCAATAGACGAATTCAAGGGCAATACAGGCAAAGAGAAATATCAGGTTATTATCACAAACCCTGCAACACATCAGGTGCTTGATATACTTGAAAGCAGAAAGAAATTAGATTTAATACAGTACTTAAGAGAGTATGATAAAACAGAGCGATTAAAGGTAGAATACTTTATCAGTGATATGTACAAGCCATACAAAGAGATAGCACAAACATATTTCAAAAATGCAACGATAATTACAGACAAATATCACTGGATAAGGCAATCAACATGGGCTATTGAAAGAGTTAGGAAAGATATACAAAAGAAGTTCTCAAAGGAGTATCGAATATACTTTAAACATTCAAGAAAATTACTATTAGCGTATTATGACAAACTTAATTTAGAACAGCAACAACAGGTTAATGTTATGCTGTCAGTATCAGCAGATTTATCAACCGCACATTTTCTTAAAGAATGGATGTACAAAATACTTAAAATTGATAATAAAGAAATTGCAATTAAAGAATTTAAACAATGGATTGACGAAGCTAATGAATCCGGCATAAAGGAATTTCAATCAGCAACGACTGCATACAAAAACTGGTACAGAGAAATTACAAATTCATTTTGTCAAAACTTAACAAACGGATTTACAGAAGGCTGCAACAACAAAATCAAGGTATTAAAAAGAAACGCTTATGGATACCAACGATTTGACCGCTTCAGAAAACGCATTCTCTTTATGTTCACTGAAGCTGCTTAATCAAAAAATCAGCAGGTAAAAGGTGAATTCACCTTTTACCTGCACCCATAAATTTTTATTGTTTTTTCGGCTTTACCCCAAATCTTGACATAGAGCCAAATAAAATACAGTTAAAAATAAAGATATGCACCGTGAAGTTATACGCTTTTACGGTGCATATCTTTTTGCATTAAATTATATAATTATCTTCAATTTTTTCGGTAAAATATCAGACGGATTTTACGAAAGCTTTTATCAATCCCCTGCTGTTTTCGTCAGATTGATAGGAAAACTCCGGATGCCATTGAACGCCGATTACGAATTTACGGCACGGCATATATATACCCTCAATCAATCCGTCTTCGGAAAATGCCGTTACCTTAAATTCGGGCGACAGCTTCTTAATCGCCTGATGATGATAACTGTTTACTCCGATTTGCTCCTTTTCCATAATATCAAAAAGCGGAGTGCCTTTTTCAAAAGAAACACGATGTACAACTCGGTCATACGGCGGTTTCATTTGATGATTAACAGTATGCTCGGCATATTCTTTTTCTAAATCCTGATACAGCGTTCCTCCATAGCAGACGTTAATAAATTGAAGACCTCTGCAAATTCCCAAAACGGATTTATCCAGCTCCACGGCTTTAGTTAAAATATAATGCTCCATCTCGTCACGCACTTGACAGCACGCTCCGCACCACGGTTCTCTCACTGCATTATAAACAACGGGCGAAACATCTTGCCCTCCAGTCAGAAGAAAGCCGCCGCAAATTTCAAGAAAATAATCCAACTCCTCCGTGTCCGAAGTGAGCGGAAGCATTACGGGTATTGCTCCCTCTTTTTCAAGCATTTTAATATATCCGGGCAACATCCAGTAACTTTCTTTTTCATCATCATAAAGAGGCATAACGCCGATTACTTTCCTAACCACTATTTTCACTCCGTAAGATTTTTGATTATCAATTGCGTTAATTGTATCATA
>JAUNJJ010000279.1 GCA_030533325.1 Oscillospiraceae bacterium | reverse complement strand
TTAACGATGTTTTCCTCTGGTATGCCACTGTTCCTGCCATAATCATCATCCTCTCTTTTGGGTTGCTTTCGTATTTTAGTATAACATATCCGGTATGATTAATCAATAAAAACAGGTGCACCTCATGATTTCTCTTTTTCCCTTGCAAACCTGCAGAGGAAAATGATATAATGTAAACATAGTTTTTCAGACAGGAGGGCAGGGTGTATGATCAGGATTGCAGTATGTGATGATGATGAATATATGCTTGATAAATTAAAATGTATGATTGACAGGGAATTTGCCGGACATACAAGTGACTATATTATAAAATGTTACAGCAGTGCAGGGCTTTTACTTGATGACAACAGCAGTACAGCATTTGATATAATTTTCCTTGATATTGATATGCCTGAAACTGACGGCTTTGAAACAGCAGAGAAATTAAGAAACGATTTTATGCAGTGCTATATAATATTTGTTACCAGTCATTCCAATCTTGTTTACAGAAGTTTTGATTTCCAGCCTTTTCACTTCATTCCGAAAAATCCGGCTGATGACCTTGAAAATATGATATCATCCGTTGTAACCAGACTGATGGAGCATATGAAACAGCACAGGAAGATTATTCTGGAAAATTATGGTGAAACAGCAGCTATATACTATCACAATATCATTTATATCGAGAGCGCCCGTCACTATCTCAAATACTTTATACAGAACAGGGATGATCCGGTATCTGTAAGAGGCTCTGTCAGTGATGCGGAATCTGATTTTTCCTCATATGATTTCATCAGGATACATCGCAGGTATATTGTTAATTTAAAGTACTTGAAATCAATCGATAAAAAAACAGGAAAAGTATATATGAATTTTAACGGAAAAAAGATATCCCTGTCTATGAGTGCAAGTTACAAGGAATCTGCTGATCAGAAATTTACTGTGTATCTGAGGAAAACGTTATGACAGTTTTATGGGATATTTTTGAAATCAGCATAAATTTTTTTCAGGGATTTATAATGATGTATTTTCCTTATAAATTTTCAGGCGGGAAATCAAAAGGCGGATTTGTAAAAAATCACGGAGTGGTATTTACCGCACTTCTGGCAGTTCTGATATCGGTACTGAATTATGTTACTGTATTCGAATATTTTTTTATTTTTGTGTATATTGCACTGATAGGGATTTTTTCATTTACATGTCTGAAAGGCCGGTACATAGACAGAATATATGCCTCAGTATTTCCGGTGCTGATAGTTGTGGCCGTTTCAGCCATGACCTCCACACTTTATTCAGCACTGTTTGGAAAGCCGGTTTACGAAATAATAGTTCAGAAAAATATTCAGAGGGTTATATCGGTTGTTCTGACTCAGCTTATTATACTGTATATGATATTATTGTCTCTCAGAATTTTTACCCGGAACAAAAAAACGACTTATCATATTTCGGCAAATGAGTGGATGCTGATTTCTGTAACTCTGCTTTTAAGTATGGCAGCCGGTTTGTTTCTGGTACGTATTGCCCTTGGCGAAATTTCTCAGTCGGGAAGGTTGTATATTTTTCTGGTACTGGTATCAGTTGTTATGATAAATATCGTTATGTTCTACTTTGTAATCAGTCTTGGAAAGAAGAATGCCGTAAAAACAGAAAACGAAAAACTGAAGATGCGGATAGAGTATAATGAACAGTTCATAAAAAATGCAGATACAGAATACAGTCTTATTCAGAAACTGAGGCATGACAATAAGGCAATGTTTCAGATGCTTAATGATTTTCTGTCAAACGGAGAAATTGACGAAGCGAAGGATTATCTGAAAAAAATGGCATATATTTCAGATAACAGAATTATTTTCGTCAACACTGAAAATGCATTTGCTAATTCCATAATAAACGCAAGATTAACAACTGCAAAATCCTTTGGAATAAACGCAGTCTGCATGACAGTAAACTCCTTTACAGGAATTGACGATATTGATTTAAGCAGACTGCTGTCAAATATGCTCGATAATGCCATTACGGCAACTTCTGAATCTGAAATGTCAGATAAAAAAATAACAGTAAATATTTCAGAAGACTTAGGTGTGTATACTTTTATTGTATGCAATTCCATAAAAGAATCTGTTTTACAGAAAAATCCGCAGCTGCTGTCAACCAGGAAAAGCCGTGAGGTCAGCGGTCTGGGTACAAAGATTATCAGGGATATTTCCGAAAAATATAACGGCAGATGTGATTTTTATGAAAAGGAAGATATGTTCTGCTGTTCGGTTATGCTTAATACAGATTATTGAGGCAGGGAGTACA
>JAUNJJ010000278.1 GCA_030533325.1 Oscillospiraceae bacterium | reverse complement strand
TTTTTTGTGTCTACAAAGTATTGACTACTTTATCAAATGTAATTGTTTTATTTTTATATTCAAATCTAAGCAACCATCCATCAGCTGTAGATGTCAACCCGGACTCATAATTATCAAGACTATCGTTTTTGTGTATTTTTTCTACTATGTCATATATTTGTTTTGTTTCTTTGCTTGACAGTTTTGCTTCTTTTTGTTCTACAATTTTCGAAACATCAAAACCATCCATGTCTTTTCTGTAACATGTTATCATTTTCAGCTTATTTCCATCAACATCAATTTTATACGCATCATCTTTACATGTCGGATAGACCCACAAGGTAAATGGTTCATATTTTTTTAAGTCAATATAACTGCAAGCTGACAACGAAAAAACGAATACCACAGTTATCAATAATCTTAATACGCTCCTCTTAACCACAATCCATGCTCCTTTCTTATCATGTTTTCCGTTATATCGCCAGCCTTAACGCCTTTGATCCCAACGGTAGCTAATTCTTCTAAACGCTCATTTTTGGTTTCAGTCTGATACACATAAGTATATTTATTTTTTCCTAAGCATTTCTTTTTGATCCCAGTTTTATAAGTATAATTTGACCGCTTAGAATCAGGTATACCACGTCCTCTCATAAAACGGTGTGCATGTATTAATTCATGAGCTAAAACTATACAAATAGGTGCTATATTTTTTTGTTTTGATACAACTTTTGTATTTGGATTAATTGTTTTAAATTGGTATTTTGAATTTAAATCAAAACCAACGTGTGCATTGCAACCTTGTCCAAATACAGTTGCATTATCACTATCTGGATCACAACGATTAAAACCCGAAACATATTTACCATCATTTCTAATAACGACAGTACACTCATGATAAGAATTTATAATTTCTTTTATTAGTTTATCTCCGTTTTTAAACCTGTTTCTATTGCTATAAGACTTAATTCTTACATAACCTTTTGAAATGTAGAGCTTATGATCCGTTAACTTTTGCAATTCTTTTAAAAACAAATTTTTGTCGGTTTCTGTATCAGCAAATAAACACATCTTATACCCTTCCGGGTCAATATTCATGACTGGATTATTCTCGCAATAATCCCAGAGAAGAGTACCTTGAAGACTTGCAGCTGTTTCAAACAGAATTGCAGGCTCATCAATGTTAATAAACTTGCAAGTTACAGGATCATAATATCTTGATTGCAGATAATAAAGCCCAATATCATTGTCATAGTAATATCCACGGTAACGTGCAGGGGCATCGCCCCTGCACCGAATACCATGAATGTGCTATTGCGTATTCACAGGATAAAAGACATTAAAAATCAACTAATCCAAATATAACATATACATATATTCTTTGTCATTTTCATTAGTAATGAATAATTGATAAGTGGCTGTTCTTGCACCTATATTTCTTTTCGGGGAATCAAGTCTGTCAAAAGATTTTTTAACCTTATCTTTACTTAAATGCCACCAATCTACACCTTCAAGACCATCAAACGGATTTTCTCCATCATCACTGTTATATTTTTCATACTGATATTCCTCATATCCTTTTGCGAGTAGATTTACACTCAAATCTGTTAAAGTCGAAATGTCTATTTTATATGCAACACGTCCACTTTTAACATATTCTTCTTTTATCAGCTTTTCATCAGGAATCTTAATATCAAAATAAAACTCTATCGTTTTAAGAGATGTCATGCCCTTTGTCGGGTTATAAACTTTATTATAATTTCTAATACATAAAAATACAAATAAGGATATTAAGATCAATATTAAAACAATAGCAAAAGTCATTTTAAAGTTTTTCATTATTATATCCCCTTCAGCTTTTTTATCAATTTTAAATATGCGATTAAAGCTTTAAACTGCAATTGTTTGTACATAGTTTCTTTGACAGTGATATCACTATTTAAATATTGATATATTAACCATCCTTTGTTAGGACGAGTTTGTTTTTTACAGTAACCTAAATAATGATTATCCGCAATTGAATTAAATACTAGCTCACCATAACTTCTACTAGAATAAACTGTACCGTCACTGGCGATAACTACACCATTTATTCTTTTAGCAAAACAATAGGCAGGGTTTGATTTTTTGTAATCATAGTGTCCACTGTTGCAACCTAAAATAATAAGCAATTTACATTTAATTTTTTCCATTTTTTTAGAATTAATATTGTAATCAGCCACAAACTTTGGGTTGAACGTTCTACCTTTTTTTCGAATTTTGTGAATATCCAAGAATATATTCACAAAAACTAAAAGAGGATCGTGTGCTTTAAATAACAA
>JAUNJJ010000111.1 GCA_030533325.1 Oscillospiraceae bacterium | reverse complement strand
TTTCTGTTTATTAAATTCAGTAATACACATACGTTTCACCTCCGCACGGTTGTTCAGAAGGTAAGATTTGATTCTGTAATCATCGGGCATAGCGTCAATCGCCCTGTCAATGGAAGTCTCAGCATTGAGCTGTTTACTCCGATTGCTTCTGATCTCATTTACAAACCAGGCGTATTCCTGAAGCGGCTTGCAGGCTTCCATCAGTTTAAGGTTATGACCGTAGTTGATGTTAAGCATGGTGACCTTGACTTCAATGTCCGGTTCGGTTTGGTTTTCAGGTCCGAAAGCATCGCTAAGCTTCAGAACTGAAATGTCCGGCTTGCTGGTTTTGCCGTTGTAGAAACATACGCACTTCGGAACAGGGAGTTTGTTGATACGGCTTCCGTAGAGATTGAAGTCATTATTTTTGTCTTCCACGTATCTGCTGTAGACCATTCCGCTGTAAATCAGCATACGAACCGGCATATTAGGGTTGTAGGTTGACTGGTGTTCATAGAAATTCATAATATCTGAAATAAGAAATGAGATATCATTTTTCATCTCTATGTACACAGCATCTCCGATAGTGGTAAAGGTAATGTCATCCGGATTGGTGTAAGCAGTACCGTTTACTGCATTGTAAAGCTCAAGTAACCACTCTTTTTTCCAGGTGAAGATACATCTGAAAAGTGTATCCTTGTGCTTTGAGTTTGTTTTACCTGCCGGGTTTACAGAATCGTTCCTTTCCGTCTTTTTTGATTTGTTGTTCATTATAGAATCTCCTTTAATTATTATATCACTAATCTGAAAGATTAGCAACTGAATTCATCATACCATATTTATACAGAAAAGCCAATAGAAATTCTCAAAAATGTAATAAAAAAAGCAAATAAGACATTTATAACTCAGATATCTAAAAAATAGTAATCAAATATAGGTAAGAGAGAGTCTGTTGAGGTAAATGAAAAAATATTTAAAATATGGAAATCACACTGAAAATATGTTATACTTATCTTAATTAGTAAAAAATTAATAAGGAAATATTGTTTAAAAACAGTATTGTATCACACCCGATACGGAGGAAAAATAAAATGAGTCTGAGTGCTAATGTAAATGAAAAAGCTGCTCTGATATGGGCGATTGCAGATAAATTAACCGGTGTTTATAAGCCGCACGAATATGGTGAAGTAATACTTCCGCTTACAGTTATACGACGTTTTGACTGTATTTTATCAGACACGAAAGACGCCGTACTGGAAAAGTATGAATCGGTAAAATCACTTCCTGTGAGAGATGTTTTGCTGAGAAATGCTGCAGGTGGGCTTGCATTTTACAACACAAGTAAGTTTACCTTTGAAAGACTGCTTGATGATCCTGATAATATAGAGGAAAATTTTCGTGATTATCTTAATGGATTTTCCGATAATGTTCAGGATATTATTGAGAAATTCAAGTTTGATGGTCATATCACCACAATGGCGAACAAAGGTATTCTTTACATAGTCATAAAGGAATTCACATCGCCTAAAGCAAATCTGCACCCTGATGTTATTTCCAATCTGGAAATGGGGTATATCTTTGAAGAAATCATACGCAGATTTTCAGAAGCTCACAACGAAGACGCAGGACAGCATTACACACCGCGCGAAGTTATACGCCTTATGGTAAATATTCTTTTTAATGATGACAGTGACATTCTTTCGGGAAATAACGTTGCAAAAACTATCTATGACCCTGCCTGCGGTACCGGTGGTATGCTTTCCGTTGCGGAAGAATATCTTCACGAGCTGAACAAATCCACAGAGCTGCTTGCATTCGGTCAGGAGATCAATGACCAGACTTTCGCTATCTGTAAAGCCGATATGCTTATTAAGGGCAATAATGCCGATTATATCAAGGACGGCAACACACTTTCAGATGATAAGTTTGAGGGCAACACATTTGACTATATCATTTCAAATCCACCATTCGGGCGTGAGTGGAAAAATGAAAAAACAAATGTTGAGGCAGAGGCTAAGCGTGGTTTTGCAGGACGTTTCGGAGCCGGACTTCCTGCGGCATCTGACGGACAGATGTTGTTCCTTATGACTGCAATTTCCAAGATGAAAGAGCCGGCACAGGGTGGCAGCCGCATTGCGATAATACACAATGGCTCACCGCTTTTCACCGGTGACGCTGGCAGCGGGCCGAGCAATATCCGCAGATACATTCTTGAAAATGACTTGCTTGAGGCTATTATTGCTTTGCCAAACGATATTTTCTATAATACAGGTATTGCTACATATATATGGGTGCTGTCGAATAAAAAGTCAGGCACAAAGCGAGAGGGCAGGGTTCAGCTTATCAATGCAAACGGACTTTTTGAGAAACGCAGAAAGGCTCTCGGCAACAAGCGAAACGATATTCCTGAAAGTGCTATTGAAGAAATTACACGTCTTTATGGTGATTTCAGAGAAACGGAAATCAGTAAGATTTTTGATAATGAGGATTTTGGATATACAAAGATTACTGTTGAAAGACCGTTACTTGATGCAAATGGTGAACCGGTACATAAAAAAGGCAAAAAGCAGCCTGATTCCTCTTTGCGTGATACAGAAAGCGTACCGTTGAAAGAAGATATCGACGAATATTTCAGACGTGAGGTTTTACCGTTTGCACCTGATGCGTGGATAGATGAAAAGAAATCAGTAGTTGGATATGAGATACCATTTACACGCTATTTCTATAAGTACGAAGCCCCTAAGCCGTCGGCAGAGATAATGACTGAGATTTTAGAGCTTGAAATGGAGCTTAACGGCAGTCTGGCGGAGGTGTTTGATTATGAATGACATGAATAAACAAATGCATTTTGTGCTGTACCATTCTGATGAGTCAGATGTTTCTGTAAATGCAGTGATACAGAAAGACAGTATATGGGTTACGCAAAAAGCTATGGCGGATTTGTTTAACTGTACAAGTGATAATATTTCTCTGCACTTAAAAAATATATACTTAGAAGGAGAATTAGTCAGAGAATCAACTACCGAGAATTTCTCGGTAGTTCAAAAAGAGGGCAATAGAAATGTAAAACGTAATGTAACATTTTACAATCTCGACGCCATCATTTCTGTAGGTTATCGTGTAAATTCCCGTCAGGCTACAAAGTTTCGTATCTGGGCAACGGGTGTTCTGAAAGAATATATGATAAAAGGCTTTGCACTTGATGATGAACGTCTTAAACAGGGTGAGGCTGTTTTCGGCAAGGATTATTTCCGCGAATTGCTTGAAAGGGTACGTTCTATTCGTTCCAGTGAACGCAGAATATGGCAGCAGATTACGGATATTTTTGCGGAATGCAGTATTGACTATGACAGGAATTCAGAAGTGACAAAAAGGTTTTATGCAACAGTGCAGAATAAATTTCACTTCGCTATAACAGGTCACACCGCTGCTGAGATTGTATATAATTCTGCTGACAGCAAGAAAGAACATATGGGACTTACCACATGGAAAAACTCTCCGGACGGACGTATTTTAAAATCAGATGTGACAATAGCTAAAAACTATCTTGATGAAAAGCAGATAAGACAGCTTGAAAGGGCGGTTTCAGGGTATTTCGACTATATTGAAGATCTGATAGAGCGTGAAAATACTTTTACAATGGAAGAATTTGAAGCAAGTGTCAACGAGTTTTTGAATTTCCGGCGTTATGATGTGTTAAAGGATAACGGCAGAATTTCTGCAAAGCAGGCAAAGGAAAAGGCTGAAGCGGAATATGATGTTTTCAACAGAACACAGAAAATTACTTCTGATTTCGATAGGGAAGTTTTGAAGATGCTTGGTCAAAATGGGGGGGACAGATAATGCGTGAGATGAAAGACAGTGGGGTTGAGTGGATTGGGGAGATACCGAGAGAGTGGGAAAAAGCCAAATTGAAACACTTTGTAAAAATTAATTCTGGTGAAATGATTTCTAAAGAAGAGTATGTAGATAATGGTGCTTTTCCTATAATTGGTTCCAATGGTGAAATAGGAAGAACTAATAAATACAATAATGAAGAAAAAGTTATTACAACTGGTAGAGTTGGAACAATTGGAACAATTCATATTGTCAAAAAATCGTGGATAACTGATAATGCTTTAATAGTAAAAAGTAATAATATAAATCAAAAATATTTATCATATATAATTGTCAACTTTGATTTTAAGCATATGTTATCAGGAACAGCACAACCGCTAATTACATCTACAAATTTAAAGAACCAATATATCACTTTACCACCACTTGACGAACAACAAAAAATCTCCACCTACCTCGACACCAAATGCACCAAAATCGACAGCATAATTGAAAAGCAGGAAAAAGTAATTGAAAAGCTGAAAGAATATAAGCTGTCCGTGATTACAGAGGCGGTTACAAAGGGACTGAATCCTGATGTGAAGATGAAAGATAGCGGCGTTGAGTGGATTGGGGAGATTCCTGAGCATTGGAGCTTTCAGAAATTAAAGTATGCTACACAGATAATGAGAGGAAAATTTAATCATCGTCCAAGAAATGACCCTGATTATTACGATGGTGAATATCCATTTGTGCAAACTGGTGACGTTGCGAGGGCTTTAAAATTTATTGATTCATATTCACAGACATTAAATGGTCTTGGCTATTCAGTAAGCAAAGAATTTCCCAAGGGTAGTATATGTATGACTATTGCTGCTAATGTAGGAGATGTAGCGGTATTGAATTTTAATGCTTGTTTTCCAGATAGTGTTGTTGGCTTTGTACCAACAAGTAAAACATATTGGAATTATCTGTATTACACGCTTAGTGCAATGAAACAGCAATTAACTCGAAATGCAATAATCAGCACTCAATTGAATCTTAATATTGAAATTATTAAAGAAGAGTATATTCCAATTGCGCCATTACAAGAACAACATCAAATCGCCGACTATCTCGACAAAAAATGCTCCGCAATAGACAAATCAATCGAGCAGAAACAGGCAATCATCGAAAAACTGAAAGAATATAAAAAATCCCTTATTTATGAGGTTGTGACGGGGAAAAGAGAGGTGTAATTATGTCTGACTTCGACTACAAAGAAAAACGCTTTGAGGAAGATATCGAAGAATATCTGATTACAAAAGGTGGTTACATAAAAGGTGATCCGAAAAAATACGACCGCAAACTCGCCCTTGATGTGAATACCTTTGTTTCATTCATCAGGACAAGCCAGCCGAAAGCCTGGGAGCGTTTCGAGAAAATTTATGGTGCAGACAGTGAAAAGCAAATTGTTGACCGTTTCTGCCGTGAAGTGAAAATGATGGGGTTGCTGAAAGTGTTCAGACAGGGTTTCACCGACAGGGGAATCAAATTCCGTGCAGTATTCTGGAAACCTGAAACAAGTATCAATAAGACAACGGAAGAACAGTATAAATCAAATATTCTCCATTGTACAAGACAGCTGCATTATTCTCTTTACAATGAAAACAGCATTGATATCGTGCTGTTTATCAATGGTATCCCCGTTGTCTCCATGGAGCTGAAATGCCAGTTTACAGGGCAGAATACAGATAACGCAATCAATCAGTATAAATTCGACAGAGCCACCAAAGACGTCCTGTTTGAATTCAAAAACAGAGTGCTTGTTCATTTCGCAGTTGACCTTTCAAATGTGTACATGACAACAAAATTAGAAGGTTCAAATACATACTTCCTGCCGTTCAATCAGGGATCAAACGGCGCCGGAAATGTAGGCGGTAAGGGAAACCCTGTTAATCCCGATGGCTATGATACAGCATATCTGTGGGAGCAGGTACTGTGCAAAGACCGCCTGCTTGAAATTCTGCATAAATATCTGCACCTGCAGGTTGAGTATGATGACAAGGGTAATGTTAAATCTGAGCGAATGATTTTTCCCCGTTATCACCAGCTTGATGTGGTAACAAAACTCCTTGCCGACGTTAAGGAAAATGGTTCGGGCAGAAACTATCTCATTCAGCACAGTGCCGGTTCCGGTAAATCAAATTCAATAGCATGGCTTGCACACCGCCTTTCAGGACTTCACGATAACAGAGACGAGAAGATTTTTCAGTCTGTTATTATTGTTACAGACAGACGTGTCCTTGACAGTCAGCTGCAGAATACAGTTTATCAGTTTGACCATGTTGAAGGCGTCGTGCAGAAGATAGATAAAAATGCAAAACAGCTTAAGGAAGCTATTGAATCCGGAACAGGAATCATCATTACTACACTGCAGAAGTTTCCTGTTATTTATCAGGAAGTAAATGCAGGAAAAAAACGTTTTGCGATTATTGTTGATGAAGCGCATTCTTCCCAGACAGGTGACGCTGCAAAAAAGCTGAAACGCGCTTTAGCTGATACTGAAAAAGCACTGGAAGAGTATGCAGAGTATGAATACGAAGACGAAAACAGCAGAAAAGATAATGAGGACAAGCTCCTTGATGAACTTGCTGCACACGGAAATCATGAGAATCTGTCATTCTTTGCATTTACTGCAACTCCAAAAGACAAAACTCTTCAGATGTTCGGAACACGTGATGAAAACGGAAAATATCACCCTTTCCACATTTACTCAATGCGTCAGGCAATTGATGAGCATTTTATCCTCAATGTTCTGCAGAATTATATGACTTATAATATGTATTACAAGATTATCAAAACAATACCTGATGACCCTGAACTTGATACAGCTGCCGGAGTAAAGGCAATACGAAATTACGAAACTCTGCACCCGCACAATATTTCTCAGAAAACAACAATAATGCTTGAGCATTTCCGGAATATAACAAGACATAAGATTGGCGGAAAAGCAAAGGCTATGATTGTAACACCGTCAAGACTCCATGCTGTACGTTATGTACTGGAATTTAAAAAGCAGATTGCTGAAAAGGGATATACTGACCTTGATGTCCTTGTAGCTTTTTCAGGCGATATTGAAGACGGCGGAGAAACATATACAGAAGAGAAAATCAATAAGACAAAGAACGGAGAAACCATAAAGGAAAACACTTTACCTGAAGAATTTCATAAAGATGACTTTGGAATGCTTATAGTTGCTGAGAAGTATCAGACGGGTTTTGACGAACCTCTTTTACACACAATGTTTGTTGACAAGAAACTTTCCGGTGTAAAGGCAGTGCAGACGCTTTCACGTCTTAACCGAACCTGCAGAGGAAAGCAGGATACATTTGTACTTGACTTTGTAAACAGTGCAGATGATATAAAGAAGGCATTTGAGCCTTATTTTGAAGAGACTGTTCTGGAAAAGGAAACAGATCCGAATGTAGTTTATGATCTTAAGAATACACTTGACAGTTACAGAGTATATCAGCAGAGCGAAGTAAATCATTTTGCTGATTTATGGTATTCAAACAAGAGTCAGGAGTATGCTGATCTGGGTAAACTTAAAGCAGCAATTCAGCCTGCCATTGACAGATACAATGCACTCGAAGTTGAAAAACAGGATCTTTCAAAATCCACACTTGCAAGATTTAACCGTATCTATTCATATATCACTCAGGTATGCCGCCTGTTTGACAAGGAGCTTCACAGATTCAGTATATACGCAAAATTTTTGAGTATGATGTTACCAAAGGGTAGTTCTGAGAAGGTTTATATTGATGATAAGGTGTTGCTTGAGTACTATAAACTTGAAAAAGATTTTGACGGCAGCATTGAACTTGAACCAACTGAAGAAGGATTTACCCCGATTACAGGTGAGGCCGGAAGACGTGAAAAAAAGAAAAATCCACTTACAGTAATTATCAGTAAAATAAATGAAAAATACGGAACCACATTTACTGAGATGGATAAGGTACTCCTTCAGATTGAAAACGACTATGCTGCACAGGATAAATGGAAGGGCTATGCAAAGAGTAATGACTTCAAGACATTTATGCTCCTGTTTAAAAAAGACTTTCCTGCTATGGCAGCAGCACGTTATGAACAGAATGAGGATTTCTTTGTAAAACTGTTTTCCGACCCGGAAATGATGAAATATGTTATGGATTCTCTTGGCAGCGTTGTTTATGAGAGGTTGAAATCACAGAAATAAGTCATGTCATATTGAAACAATATTTGTAACTGTTCAGGTTCTCATTCTTCAATAGCATAAAATATATTGCCTTCGGAGTGAGATAGTAAAAAATTGGAGGTCATAAAATGACAATTGAATTTATGAGAGATTTGCTTTCAAAAGATGAAAAAATAACAGTAGAATACAAAACCTGTCAGCATGGTGTTCAGGAAGACGTGTATGAAACAGTATGCTCTTTTTCTAACAGATATGGCGGGTATATCATCATGGGAGCGGAAGATGACGGGACGCCAATAGGTATTAACCGGAATATGGTCAAAGACATGAAGAAAAACTTTGTGAATCAGCTAAATAATCCGGATAAGATGTCGCCAACATTATATCTTTCCGCAGAAGAGTTTGAATATGAGGGAAAGTTGCTCTTATGGGTATATGTGCCACCAACATCTACAGTAGAAAAGTGTGCAAACAGGATTTATGACAGGAATGAAGATGGTGACATGGATATTACAGATTCGCCGATTCAGTTGCAAAATATGTATAACAGAAAGAGCAATACATATGCGGAGCATAAGATATTCCCATATGTTACAACGGAAGACCTACGCATGGATTTGATGGAAAAAGTAAGAAATCTTGCAAAGAGTAAAAATCCGGATCATCCTTGGCTGAAAATGTCTGATGTGGAAATATTGAAGAGTGCAGGTTTGTGGGAAAAAGATTTTTCATCAGGTGTACAAGGATATAATCTTGCCGGAGTACTTCTTTTGGGTAAGGATGAGGTGATACGTTCCTGCTGTCCGGGTTATATTACTGATGCAATTTACAGGGTCGAAAATTTGGATAGATATGATGACAGATTGCAGATAATAACAAATTTAATAGAGGCGTATGAACTTCTGATGGATTTTGTGGCAAAGCATACTTCTGATAAGTTTTGTCTGATTGACAATGTGAATACAAGTATTAGAGGTATTATTTCCAGAGAGGTAATCGCAAATATTCTTGTGCATAGAGATTATTCCAGTGCATTTCCGGCAAAGGTAATTATCGAAAAGAATTGGCTAAAAACCGAAAACTGGTGTATACCAAGACGTCATGGAAATATTATGAGTGATGAATTTACACCATATCCTAAGAATCCGTTGATTCAGCATTTTTTCGCAAATATTGGCAGAACAGATACAATTGGTTCCGGTGTACGAAATTTATACAAATATACACCAATATATTCTGATGGTGGTAAGCCTGAATTGATTGAAGATGATGTGTTTAGAATAACCATTCCTTTGGACAAGGTGGCTGCCGACGTGGGAAGGGAACAGAAAACTTTATCTGAAAGAGAACAGAAAATTTATAATATGATTTGTGAAAATCTGCACTTATCGGTTGAACAGGTAATGTCAGAACTTGATATATCAAGGGCAACGGTATTCAGAGACTATGCTAAAATCAAAAAAGTAACAGGTGCAATGTATGATAAAAAGACATCGACATGGACTTTGGATTGAAAAGCTCGACTCAGTCTCATACAGTCTCAAGTTAGTCTCAACATAGTCTCATGAGATTTGATACTTGATGAGACTGAATAAAGTGGCAGAAATGCGAGAAAATCAACATTTTTTCAAAAAAAGAGAAATTCAGTCTCAAATTAGTCTCATTTTTGGGATGAGATTTTGAGACTGAGTTGAGACTGATAAGAATAGAAGATTTGATTAGTTATGGATATAAACTATTGCAATATATACTTGATTGTTGATGAGCAAATTATTTGATTAGGATTCAGTTATTATAATTGAGTTTGATAACAATCAGGCTGAACGGGATGTACGAAACGTAAAAGTAAAAACCAAGGTTTCAGGATGCTTTAGGAGCAAGGATGGTCTTAAAGACTATTTAGCAGTAATGTCTGTAGTTGGCACTGCCAGAAAACATGGTAAAAATGCATTCCAGACCATTTTAAATATTTTTAACGGCAATCTTGAATGCGTTATTGACTAAAGGTGGTCCTGAACAGTTACTATACTTCTATGATATCATGATCTGAAATCTTTTAAAAGACACGGTCTATTTGACGCTTACCCTGCGTGGGCGTGTGAGTTGAAATTTGCATAAAACATCACATATAAAAAATGCGGTACCGTTTTATCAGTACCGCATAAGTATGTAATTCAATTAATGATTTACCGGATAACGTATATCAAGAACAACCGAAGCCTGATCTACCCACTCAACGAGTGTATTAACGGCCGTTCTGGTTATCTCGGTGTCTTCCTTAACGGAAGCAAGCTCATTTTCAACGTTTGATAAACGCTGATTGATGTTTCTAAGTTCTGATTCAATACCGGAAAATCTGGTAATAATATCAGCCTGCATCTGAGTAAGGGTTTCAAGAATCTTTTCATCCATTGGTATCACCTCTCTTTAAATTATATGCGGTTTATATTCAATTGTCAAGTTTTTTCCCTCTTTCCTATTCCATCTGTACCACTGCCTTATTGTGACTTCTTCAGTTCTAACAAGCCACTGAAATTTTCCTTTTTTCTATTGTCCCTGTACCAGAGCCTTGGCTCAGTAGTTTTTGCCCCCCCCTTGAAAAGGGGCTGTCAGCTACGCTGACTGGGGGATTAATTTCCGAAATATAACCCGCTCAAAAATCAGAGCAAACTATTGCTAAATCCCTGATGAAATGATATACTTATTACATCTGAAAAAATAATGAAAGTATAACAAATCTGCCCCCCGCAGATTTGAAATTTATGGAGGAAATCAGATGAAAATAGCATGGTTTTGCATTCCAGCGCATGGACATACAAATCCGACACTGGGAATCGTAAAAGAAATGACGAAGGCTGGTCATGAGGTTTTTTATTTTTCCTTTGAGCAGTTCCGTGAAAAAATCGAGGCTACAGGTGCAGTCTTTATTTCCTGCGACGGATATGATATTGATATTGAAGATAAAGATGCAGCTGACAGAGTGGGGAAGGACATGGCATTTGCAACCAAAATGCTCGTCAGGTCCACACTGGCACTGGATGATATGGTTGCTGAAAAGGTAAATGAAATCAAGCCGGATCTGATTGTATCTGATTCGGTTGCACACTGGGGTAAGCTTATTGCAATGAAACACGGTATACCTTATGTGTCCTCAACTACAACATTTGCCTTTAATCAGTATTCATCAAGGTACATGAATCAGGGTATCGGACAATTATTTAAAATGCTTTTTTCTATGCCTGCAATCAACCGTGAGCTGAATAAACTAAGGGAAAAAGGGTATCCTGTAAAAAATATACTTGAGATTGTAAGCAATGATAACAACACAAATACAATTGTTTACACATCAAAGGAATTTCAGCCATGCTCAGAGACATTTTCCGACAAATACTGTTTTATCGGTCCGTCAATAAGACCGGTTGAAAGTGAAATGAAAAAGACGGCTGAAAAAACCATTTATATTTCTATGGGAACCGTGGTTAAAAACAGGGAAATATACGATAACTGCATAAAGGCTCTTGGAAATACGGATTATCAGGTAATTATTTCACTGGGAGACAACAGGATAACAGAGGAAAATATCCCTGGAAATATTGAAATCTATGATTACGTTGACCAGATGGCTGTTTTATCAGTTGCAGATGTTTTTCTGACTCACTGCGGAATGAATTCAACCTCCGAGGCACTGTACTATGAAGTTCCGCTGGTGATGTTTCCGCAGACCCCGGAACAGGGTGCGGTTGCAAAGAGAGTTGAGGAAACCGGTGCAGGCGTAATGCTGACCAGCACAAAGGAAAAAGATCTGCTCTCTGCATTTGAAACTGTTTTCTCAGATACTTCATACAGGAAAAATGCTCAGAAGATTTCGCAGGGATTTAAGAAATGCGGCGGTGCAAAGGAAGCAAGGGAGTATCTTGAAAAAGTGTATTCATCGGAACATTCAGGAAAATGATAAACAGTAATAAATTAACAGCTCATTATCATCTTCCCGGACTGTTTGAGTTTTACGAACTGTACAGGGCTTTTCTTCCGGTTTACCATGAACACAGAGAATATTTTTACAGCTGGTGTGATATCGGCTCTGTATATGGTTCACCTGCAGACTGCCTCTGGGGAGGAGGAAGGGTTGGATTTGGCGATAATGATCCGTCAGAAGTTCTTGCACTTATGCAGGAATACGGCATTTCCTCAAGGCTTACGTTAAGCAATTCTCTGGTTCGAAGTGAACATCTTAAGGACAGAAAATGCAATGCACTTTGCAGAGTGTTTAACACAGGGCAGGGAGTAAGGAACGGTGTCATCGTACATTCGGACCTGCTGCTTGACTATCTGAAAAAGAATTATCCGGGATTTTATTTTGTATCCTCCACAACCAAAGTACTTACTGATTTTGATGAGTTTGTCAGGGAAACGGACCGCGATGATTTTCTCTTTGTCGTACCTGATTTCAGACTTAACAGATGTTTTGACAGGCTCAGTGAAATGACCGTAAAGGAGAAAAACAAGGTTGAATTTCTCTGCAATGAATGCTGCTGGTTCGGCTGCAGGGACAGAAAAATCTGCTATGAAAATGTCAGCCGGAAAAATCTCGGTGAGGAATGCCCTGACCATATATGTACGTCACCGGAAGCAGGTGAAGGATACATGTTTTCAAAAGCAATGAAAAATCCGGGATTTATCAGCGTAAATGATATTCAGAATATCTATATGCCAATGGGATTTTCAAATTTTAAAATAGAAGGAAGAGGACTGGGCAGTGCTCTGATTCTCGAATTTATTCTTTACTATATGACGAAGCCGGAGTACCAGCTGAATGTCAGAGAGAAAATTTATCTGGACAGCATGCTGGATTTGTTCTGAATTTATGATTATTTTTCCGGATAAATGAAATATAGAAACAGGAGGCATTTTATGGGTAAAAAATTATTATTGATAAACGATCTGGCAGGATACGGAAAAGTGGCACTATCAGCTATGATTCCGGTGCTGTCACATAT
>JAUNJJ010000110.1 GCA_030533325.1 Oscillospiraceae bacterium | reverse complement strand
AGAAGAAGCGGAAGATCCGTCGGAAGAGCCTGCGGCTGAAGAAGAAACAGAAGAATCCGCAGAAGATACAGAGTCTGAAGAACCAGTAAAGAAAAAATCATTCTTTGATATTTTCAGAAGAAAAAAGAAAAAGGATAAGGAATAAACTATGAAAGTAATTCTTGCTTCAAACAATAAGCATAAGCTTGAAGAAATAAGAAAAATTACTGCTCCGCTTGGCTATGAAGTGATTTCACAGTCAGAAGCCGGATGTAATTTTGATGTTGAGGAAACAGGAACTACATTTGAAGAAAATGCAGTTCTTAAGGCAAAGGCAGTTTACGAAAAAATGAAAATGCCGGTGATTTCAGATGACAGCGGTCTTGAGGTTGATTATCTCAACGGGGCACCGGGTGTATATTCACACAGGTATGCCGGTGAAAATGCCACTGATGCGGACAGGTGCGCAAAGCTTCTTTCTGAACTTTCAGGGGTTGAAAAGGAAAAGCGTACAGCAAGATTTGTATGCGTAATCTGCTTTATAGATGAAAACGGTACTGAAACTGTGATAAGAGGCACCTGCGAGGGATATATAGGAACAGAGCCGCTTGGTGAAAACGGATTCGGATATGATCCTGTATTTATGTATGGTGACAGATCATTTGCTGAGATTTCTGCTGAAGAAAAGAATTCAGTAAGTCACAGAGCAGATGCATTAAGAAAATTTTCCGAAACTATTACGAATAAGAAAGGCTGATAATATGCTTACAAGCAAACAGAGATCCGTGCTCAGAGGAATTGCGAGCACATATGAAACGATTTTTCAGGTGGGGAAGAACGGTATTCAGGATACACTTATATCACAGGTAAATGATGCTCTCAGAGCGAGGGAACTTATTAAACTCAGAGTACTTGACAACAGTCCTTACACAGCGAGGGAAGCTGCCGATGAGATTGCGGAAAAGACAGGGGCAGATGTTGTTCAGGTTGTAGGAAGCAGATTTGTTCTCTTTAAGAGAAATCCAAAAGACCCGGTTATAGATATAAAGCTCTGATATGGCTCGGATTGCTCTTTTCGGAGGAACGTTCAATCCGGTACACAATGGTCATATTCATCTGGCTGAAGAAGCAGTATCGGAACTTGGACTTTCAAAACTGATACTTATTCCTTCCAATATTCCGCCGCACAAGGAAACAGCAGAGCTTTGCAGCTGTGAAGACAGGGTTCAGATGTGCAGGCTTGCAGCTGAGGGAAAAGAAAATTTTGAGGTATCACTCTTTGAAGTAAATCAGGGCGGTAAAAGCTATTCATACTATACAGTTGAGCATTTTTGCGGCCTTTATCCTGATGATGAGCTTTTTCTTCTGACCGGAAGTGATATGCTGCTTTCATTCGAAAAGTGGTTCAGATTTGAAGATATACTGAAAAAAGTAACTCTGGCGGTTGTTTCCAGAGAATATGATGATTCAGAGCAGCTGATCCGGAAGGCAGAGGAACTGTCCGGATTCGGAAGAATAAAAATTATTAATTCCCGTCCATATCCGGTATCTTCAACTGAGATACGCAGAAGGATACGAAGCGGGGAAAAATATTCTTGCTATTTACCGGAAAAAGTAGTACAATATATTAGACTGAAGAATTTATATATTTAGCAGGCTGGTGATTTTAGTTGTTTGACGTTGAAAATATAAAGGATTTTCTAAAAAATCGTCTTTCAGAAAAAAGATACAATCATTCTGTTAATGTTGCTGATGAGTGCAGAAAACTTGCACAAACTTACGGAGAGGACGAGGAAAAAGCTTATTTTGCCGGACTGGTTCATGATGTGTGCAAGGAAATACCCGCATCAGAACTTAAACAGATGGCACTTGACAGTAACCTTAATATGACAGTGGCAGAAACAGAAACCAAAGCACTCTGGCATGCTGTTGCCGGTGCAGGATTTGTAAGAGATTCGCTTATGGTCGCGGATGAGGATATTATAAACGCAGTTCGCTTTCACACAATAGGGAGAGCGAATATGACAAGACTTGAAGAGATAGTCTATATAGGAGATTTGATTTCAGCGGACAGATCATATAAGGACGTAAAAAAATTCAGAAAACTTGCATATCAGGATATGGACAGAGTGATGCTTGAGGCGCTTATTTTTTCTATTGAATCTGTAACGAACAAGAAAGGAATGATTCCGGAGTATACTCTGGAAGCCTATAACCAGTATGCTGCAAGAGAGGCCAGACGTGTTCAGGAAAGGAAATAATTATGGTAAAGAAAAATAAATTCAGAATTATCAGAGACATCATTCTGCTTCTGGCAACACTTGCTGTACTCTATTTTCTTGGTAGTGCCATGGTTAAATCAGTTATTTCTGCAAAACAGCCGTTTATGAGTCATAACGGAGAACTTGAAGAGGATTCAAATACATATCTTCTCAAGCCGACAGGCCCGGACGCAGTTTATGACGGTCTGGATCTGAGACAGTATATTGAAGGACAGTACACAGTTCTCTGCCTTGGTATGGATGAAGATGGACTTAATACAGATATTATGTTTCTCGCGGTTTTTGACCTTAATTCTGCAAAGATAAATATTCTCCAGATTCCAAGAGACTGTTATGTAGGAAGCGAATATACCAATGCAGGTACAGGCAAAATAAACAGTGTGTATTCTGAAGGTGCGTGCGCCGGTTCAAACGGTATCAACAAAGTGGTAACATGTGTAAGAGAACTTTTCGGTATCCCGGTTGACAGCTATATTGCAATAAAGTGTACTGATGTTCCGCCGGTTGTTGATGCTATGGGAGGAATCCCGATAAATGTTCCTTATGATATCATCTATGAAGCAGACAAGATTATTTATAAGGGCGAGCAGGTTCTCAGCGGTGAACAGTCTGAATGGTTTTTACGTTTCCGCCATGATTATCTTGAGGGAGATATTGCAAGAATAAGAGCGCAGAGAGTGTTCCTTGCTGCAGCTATGCAGAAGGTAAAGAATCTCGGAACACTTAAGTTTCTCAGCATTTATCCTACCCTCAGAAATTACCTTATGTCTGACCTTGACATGAGTGAGATAGGAAAGCTCTGTGACTTTGCACAGACAGTTCCTATGGAAAATGTTACAGTCAGAATGGTTCCGGGTGAAGATCTTGAACCGGGTGATATCAACGAATACTACGGTTACTCAATTCATGAGGAAGAAACTGTAAATATGCTCAATGAATATTTCAGACCGTATCAGGAAAATCTTTATGCAGAGGATCTTCATATAAATGAAGTAAAGCATACAGTGACATACTATGATGATGACAGCAGCAATTTCGGCGATATTGCAAACGGAAATGTTCCTGACGTTCCGTTCAGAGATGATGCCAATACACTTGAATAAAAACTGTAACTGAAAGGATTGATATAATGGATATACAGGAAAAGCTCAGAAAAATCGTAAAGGTTCTTGACTCAAAAAAGGCTGAAGATATTGAGGTCCTCGGAATAAGAGACCTTACAGTACTTTCCGATTATTTTGTAATAGCCAACGGTACAAGTACAACACATACACGTACTCTTGCAGATGAAGTTGAATATCAGCTTTCACAGGAAGGAATAAAGCCGGCAAGAACAGAGGGACATAACGGTTCAAACTGGATAGTTATAGATTATTCAGATATAATCGTTCATGTATTTTACAAGGAAACACGTGAGTTTTATCAGCTTGAAAGACTCTGGGCTGACGGCGAACATGTTGATGTTGAGGAATTGTTAAAATAACTTGTTAAGGGAGCAGAAGCTTATGAAAAAATATGATTTTGCTGCGATAGAAGCAAAATGGCAGAAAATATGGGAAGAAAAAAAATGTTTTGAAGCGAGTAATGACTATTCAAAGCCAAAGTTTTATGCACTTGTTGAATTTCCTTATCCGTCAGGACACGGAATGCACGTTGGTCATATAAAAGCATACTCAGGACTCGAAGTAGTCAGCAGAAAGAGAAGAATGGAAGGTTACAATGTACTTTTCCCTATCGGATTTGACGCATATGGTCTTCCAACTGAAAATACAGCTATCAAGGACAATATTCACCCAAGAATAGTAACAGACAGAAATATCGAAAAGTTTACTAATCAGCTCAAAACAGTCGGATTCTCATTTGACTGGTCAAGAGTTGTGGATACTACAGAAGAAGGATACTACAAGTGGACACAGTGGATATTCCTCAGGATGTTTGAAAACGGACTTGTTTTCAGAGACAAGACAAGTGTAAACTACTGCCCGAGCTGTAAGGTAGTTCTTTCAAATGAAGATTCACAGGGCGGTAAGTGTGACGTTTGCCACAGCGACATAATTCAGAAGACAAAGGAAGTATGGTATCTCCGTATTACAGAATATGCAGACAAGCTTCTTCAGGGACTTGAGGAAGTTGACTATCTTCCTAACGTTAAGCTTCAGCAGGAAAACTGGATTGGCAAGTCAACAGGTGCATTTGTAAACTTCAGTATTAAGGAAAATGACGAAAAGCTTCGTATATATACAACGCGTCCGGATACACTTTACGGCGTAACATTCATGGTAATTGCTCCTGAACATCCGGTTATTCAGAAGTACAGAGACAGCATTTCAAACATTGCTGAACTTGATGCTTACAGGGATGAATGTGCAAAGAAGAGCGAATTCGAAAGAACACAGCTTGTAAAGGACAAGACCGGGGTTAAGATTGAAGGACTTACAGCTGTAAATCCTGTAACAGGCAAGGAGATTCCGATATACATTTCAGACTATGTAATGATGGGTTACGGTACAGGCGCAATCATGGCTGTTCCGGCTCATGATACAAGAGACTATGACTTTGCAAAGAAATTCGGCATTGACATTATCGAAGTAATCAAAGGCGGAGATATCACTAAGAAAGCATATACCGGTGAAGGTGAACTTGTTAATTCAGGTGAGCTTAACGGCATTTCAAATAAGAAGGATGCAATTGCAAAGGCTCTTGAAATTCTTGAAAAGCTTGGCTGCGGCGAAAAAGGAGTTCAGTTTAAGATGAAGGACTGGGCGTTTAACCGTCAGAGATACTGGGGCGAGCCTATTCCGATTGTACACTGTGAACACTGTGGAATGGTACCGGTTCCTTACGAGGAACTCCCGCTCAGACTCCCTGAAGTTGAAAACTTTGAACCTGGCACAGACGGTGAGAGTCCGCTTGCAAAAATAGACAGTTTTGTGAACTGCAAATGTCCTAAGTGCGGCAGAGATGCAAAACGTGAAACAGATACAATGCCTCAGTGGGCAGGTTCATCATGGTACTTCCTCCGCTATTGTGATCCGAAAAATGATAATGAATTTGCATCACAGGAAGCACTCAGATACTGGATGCCTGTTGACTGGTACAACGGTGGTATGGAACATGTAACACGTCATATGATTTACAGCCGCTTCTGGCACAAGTTCCTCTATGACCTTGGTCTTGTTCCGACTTCAGAACCATATGCAAAGAGAACAGCACAGGGTCTTATTCTCGGACCTGACGGTGAAAAGATGTCCAAGTCAAGAGGAAATGTTATCGATCCTAATGATGTTGTTAAGGAATACGGTGCAGATGTACTCAGACTCTATGTTCTCTTCATGGGTGACTATGAAAAGGCTGCTCCATGGAGCGATTCCAGCATAAAGGGATGCAAGAGATTTGCAGACAGAGTATGGGCGCTTCAGGATATGGTAACTGACAGTGAGGATTACAGTGACAGGCTTCGTTCATCATTCCACAGAACAATTAAGAAGGTTACTGAAGACATCGAAGCTATGAAGTTCAATACAGCAATAGCAGCTATGATGGCACTTATTAATGAAATTTACAGTGCAGGAAGCATTACAAAGGGAGAGATTGGCGCACTTGCCATTATGCTCTATCCTTTTGCTCCTCATATTTCTGAAGAAATTTACAGCAATGTATTCGGAAAGATGCTTAGTGAGCAGAGCTGGATTACATATGATGAATCACTCTGTACGGATGATTCAGTTGAGATTGTACTTCAGATAAACGGTAAGCTTAAGTCAAAGATAATGATTCCTGTAGGAACAGAAAAGGAAGAAGCTTTTGAACTTGCTCTTAAGGACACTAAGTTTGCAGAAGCAGTTGAAGGAAAGAATATTGTAAAACAAATATATGTACAAAACAAGCTTGTTAATTTTGTTGTAAAATAACAAAAAGATTGCAGTGTGGATTTAGCACTTGACAACCCTGTGTTTTGTATGGTAAAATAAGTTTGTATTATTCATACAACGTTAGAGCGGATGATTTTATAACCGCTTAATAAACGGCGGAGAATCATTTCGGCTTTATAACAGAGGAGATAAATAAACAATTATTTGATGACTGACATTATAGTTTGATTTATCAGATTATGATGGTTTAGCATAAACCTCTGTCTTAGCGGCAAAGGGAGGGAATAAAGTGGCAGAAGTTCGTGTTGGTAAAAACGAATCTTTAGATACAGCACTCAAGCGCTTCAAGAGATCATGCGCAAAGGATGGCGTTATCGCTGAGGTTCGTAAGAGAGAACACTACGAAAAGCCTTCGGTAAAGCGTAAGAAGAAGTCCGAAGCAGCTCGTAAGCGTAAGTATTAATCATAAAACACAAGATTAATAAACTCAAGAAAATCACCCGGTAGAATGAAGATTCTACCGGGTCTTTTTTGTGTAAAACAGCAGATTTGAAAAATAAATAATATATATTCGTATAAATTTACAGACTTTACTTGAAATTTCTGTTTTTTTATTGTATAATAAAATAAATATTATTTATCGTGGGGGGATAGTTGTGGTTTTTGATTCATTACAGTTTAAGGCAATGGAAAGCGGAATAAAGGCAATGTCCGTTAAGCAGCAGGTACATACTCATAATATCGCAAACGTGGACACTCCGGATTATAAAATTAAAACTTTTTCATTTAAGAATACTATGGAAAACCAGATGAATCTGTCAGATAACAAGGACAGAGTGGAATACAGTTTTCAGGCTGAGGTTGGTACAAAGGATAATGTTGAAGTTCTCGTTGACGGAAACAATGTCGATATTGAAAATGAAAACCTTGAGCTTTACAGTGCATACCTTCAGCAGGCTGCTACAATACAGAAAATGAACTCTGTTATTTCTGACTACAGATATGTACTTACAAATGCAAGCTTCAAATAAGGAGGATTCACGTTATGGCATTTTTAAATTCTCTTAACATTGTCGGTTCAGCACTGACAGCAGAAAGATTCAGATCGAATATTATCACACAGAATATAGCAAATCAGCTTACTATCGGAAAAAACGGAGAAGATCCGTACCGCAGGAAGCAGGTCATTTTCCAGACACGTCCTCAGACATTCAGCGAAACACTTGATGCGGTTTCAGGCGGCGGTGTCAGAGTTACACAGGTTGTGGAGAGTCAGGAAGATTTTAAACCTGTTTATGACCCGACTCATCCGGAAGCCGATGAAGACGGATATATTTACTATCCAAACGTAAACAATACGGAAGAACAGCTTGATCTTATGGAATCAACAAGAGTGTATGAGGCCAATGTTGCTGCTCTCAGTGTAGTAAAGGCAATGGCATCAAAGGCACTCGAAATAGGAAGATAATCGTATAAAAGGATTTGAGGGAATAATATAATGATCAGTACAACATTTATAACTCCGCTGACATCCATGCCGACAGTCAGCTCTCTTGACAAAGACAGTAACAATCTTTCATCAAACGAAGAAAAGTCAGAACTTTCTTTTTCTGAAACTTTAAGACAGAAGATTCAGAACGTAAAGGATCTTGAACAGAAATCACTTGACAGTGCGTATGCTGTTTCTATGGGACAGACCGAAGATATAGAGGGTGCTATGATTGATGCAACAAGGGCATCAGTTGCCATAGAAACTGCTGTTCAGATTACAACAAGAGCGGTAAATGCATACAAGGAAATAGTACAGATGCAGATATAATTTTAGTCTTTTGAAAAATGAGATGGAGTATGATTTATAATAATGAAGGAAAAAATTAAACCGATACTGGATAAGATAAAAGGATTCTGGAACGGACTTACAAAAACAATCAAAATTCTTCTGATTGCCGGAGTCTCAGTGATAGTTATCGGTGCAATAGTTCTTACGGTAGTTCTTAATAAAAATGCAGACCAATGGGTAGTACTTTTCCCTGATATGTCTACTGAAGAAGCCTCCGAAGTTTATCTTGAACTCGAAAATATGGAAGTTGAAACAAAGATAAACAGCAAGGGTGAGATTGAAGTAAAAAAGGAAGAATGGGATAATCTCGTTTATAAACTTGCTGAAAAAGGCTATCCTCAGTCCACACCTTCATACGGAACATTTTTTGACAATCTGAAGATGACAATGAGTGAGTTTGAAAAGAAACAGACACTTCGTTTTGAACTTCAGGACAGAATTCAGACTACGCTCAAAAGAATAGACGGAGTCAAAGGTGCAATTGTAACAATCAGTTTACCTGAAAAGACCAATTATGTCTGGGAGGAAAATGAAGAGAAGGCGACGGCAAGTGTAATGCTTACTCTTGACAATCCTGACTCCTTTACTGCAGAACAGGTAAGTGCAGTTAAAAATATAGTTGCGTACAGTGCCCAGCAGATACTTCCTGAAGATGTATCGGTTGTAAATGCAGCTACAGGCAAGGAACTTCTTTCTCTTGAACAGATTCCGGAAGAAGAGGATTCATTCAGTGATGAAAACCGTATTAACTACCGCAATATGATCAAGAATCAGTACGAGGAAAATGCCCGCAGGATTCTTGCTCCTATATACGGTGAGGATGATGTAATCGCAGTTGCTTCAGTGGAAATTGACTATGACAAGGTAAATGAAGAAGTAAAGGAATACCTTGAAAATGATGATGAAAATCATGAAGGTATTAAACAGAACCAGTATATTCACTATAAAACTGACGGTTCGCCGGTTGACCCGGGCGGAATAGTCGGCGAAGAAGACAATACTGATATACCGAATTACGGAAATCTTGAAGACGATTTAAATTCAGACGAAACTCCTGAGTATGAAAGAAAAACTGAATGGGCTATAGGATATATACTTAGACAGACCGAAAAGGCTCAGGGTGGTATAACTGATGCAAGCATTTCAGTTGTTGTAACAACTGAGTCGGGAAAGCTTACAGCAGATGAACAGGAAAACATCATTCAGCTTGTCAGAAACGCTACAAATATTGACATAGAAAATATTTCAGCCTCTGCAAGACTTGCCGATGCTATACCTGTTCCTGGCGGAGATATTCCAGGTATTACTGATCCGGATTCACCTCTTGCGAAACTTCTTAAGAATCCATGGTTCAAGTGGCTTCTCCTTGCAGCAGCAATACTGCTTCTGGCAATTGTAATTCTTATTATTATGATGATAAACAGACGTGCAAAGAAGAGAATAGCTGCAGCAGAGGCAGAAAGCCTTGCGCAGATAGAGAGCATGAGAAAGGCAAAAGAAGAGGAAGAGGCAAATCTGCGTCTTTCTATCGAGCAGCAGGCTAAGGAACATTCCGATTCCACAAATGCCACTGCAAATGAAGTTAAGGAATTTGCTAAAAAGAATCCTGAAATTGCAGCAGCACTTATACGCTCAATGATGAAAGAATAAGAGGGTGTGAACTGAGTGAGCAGAATATTCAGGGCAGAAGATGTAACAAAGATAGCTGAAGCAGTAATGATACCGGACTGTGTGGTTCGTGCTGAACCCCATAGTCTGCCGGAATCAACTATAATAGAAGACCCGGCACCTGAAGAGTTGACTTCCGATGAAGTTTCTGATATTCCTGCAGAGGAAGAGGAAACGGTGCAGGATGAAGCAGTAAGTGAACTTTACGAATCAGAGCTTGAAAAGCTTCAGATAGAAAGAGAAGCCATAATCAAGCAGGCACAGACAGAGGCTGCACAGATTATTGAAGCAGCCCGCGCGGAGAGTCAGCAGATGATTGATGATGCAGCTGAACAGTCAAGGACAGTAATGGCAGCGGCACTTGAAGACGGTTACCGTGATGGTGTCAGGGCCAAGCAGGAAGAAATTGACTCATGCATGCTTAAGATAAACCAGTATCTGAGTGAATTAAAAATAGATCAGGAAGAATATTTTGATGAATATGCATCCGAACTAAAATTTACGGCACTTGAAATAGCTGAAAAAATTGTTGCACAGAAGCTTGAAACAGATGAAAATGTTATTATTCCTCTTGTAAGAAGTGCAGTAAAAACTCTCAGAGAAGTAAACTGGATAAAAGTTGAAGTATCAGATAAATTAAAAAATGCAGCAGCAGAGCTTGAGTCTGTACTTTCCGAGGCAAAGTCATCACAGAGTATTGAAGTTGAACTCAGAAGGGATGCGGATGCAGGGACATGTGTTGTACATACAGCAGAAGGAGTTATAGTTGCTTCAGTACTTCAGCAGATAGAGAATATCCGTGAATACTTCGGACAGTATAAGGAAAGTGATGAAAATGCACAGGAGCCTCGATCATTCTAAACTGCGTCGCAGTATGAGACTCAACAATTTTTATACAACTCTGGGTAAGATAGAGCAGATAGTCGGGATGACTGTAGAAGCTTCCGGTATGTCATGCAATATCGGAGATGTATGTTCAATATCTGTTGTTGGAAAAGAGAGAAAAAAAATTCTCTCGGAAGTTGTAGGCTTTAAAAACAACAAGGTGCTTCTTATGCCGTATGGAGATATAAACGGTATAGGATACGGCAGTTTTGTAAGCAACACTGGTGAGAAACTCAAGATAAAAATGAGTGAGGCACTTATCGGAAGAACAATAGATGCACTCGGAAACCCAATAGACGGCAAGGGAGAAATTGAGTCGGATGTTTATTACAGCATAAACGGTGCTCCGGCCAATCCTATGACAAGACCGCCGATATTTGAGCCTCTCGAATTTGGTGTAAAGGCGATAGACGGAATGATTACTATCGGCAAGGGGCAGAGAATGGGTATATTTGCCGGAAGTGGTGTTGGTAAGAGTACACTGATGGGTATGATTGCCAGAAATATTAAAGCAGACGTAAACGTTGTTGCACTTATCGGTGAGCGTGGACGAGAACTTATGGAATTTATAAACAAGGATCTCGGTCCGGAAGGAATAAAGCGAAGTGTACTTGTAGTTGCTACTTCCGACCAGCCGGCTATGCTTCGTTCAAAATGTGCTCAGACAGCTACAGCGATTGCTGAATATTTTAAGGATCAGGGTAAGGACGTACTTCTTATGATGGACTCTCTTACACGATTCTGTATGGCAGAGAGAGAGATAGGACTCAGCGTAGGAGAACCTCCTATAGCCAGAGGATACACACCTTCAATCTACGCTTCACTTCCGAAGTTGCTTGAAAGATGCGGTAACTTTGAGACTGGCTCTATCACGGGAATATTTACAGTTCTTGTTGAAGGTGATGACTCAAATGAACCTATTTCCGATACTGTAAGAGGTATCATTGACGGTCATATAATGCTGTCAAGAAAAATAGCCATGAAAAATCATTATCCGGCTATTGATGTTCTGGCAAGTATAAGCCGACTGATGTCGAGTATAGCTACACCGGAGCAGAAAGCGGCAGCAGGTAAAATAAGAAAAATAATGTCACTGTATCAGGAGAATCAGGATCTTATCTCCATCGGAGCATATAAGGCCGGAACTAATCCTGAACTTGACAATGCTATAAAAAAGATGGATGCTGTAAACCAGTTTTTACAGCAGGCAGTTGATGAAAAGTCAACACTTGAGGGTGCCATTGAGCAGATGATTAAGATTGCAAAGTAAGGATGCGTATATATGAAGAAGTTTAACTTTACTTTACAGAAGATGCGCGAATACAAAAAGCAGATACTTGAAGGAGAAAAAGGCTATCTTATGAGCCTGTATTCAGAGTACAATCAGCTTGAACAGAGATATGATGATCTGAATACAGAAATGAGGGATGTCTGCATGGCAGCTTCCGAGGATATGAAAAAAGGGATAAGCGTAAGGGAAATTCAGGTATATGAAATAAAAAAATCATCTATAAGGCGCGAACAGACACAGCTCAGAATCCAGATGAATGTTATGGAATCATCTATTGAAAAGCAGCGAAGAATCGTTGTCAGAATGTCGCAGGAGGTATCCGGACTTGACAAGCTTGAAGAAAAGCAGAGAGCCGAGTACAATTATCTCGTGAACAAGGAGAATGAGCAGGTTATTGAGGAATTTCTTTCGTTTAAGATGTCAAGGGGATCTGATGATTTCTACGACACAGGCGAAATGTAAATTTATAAATATTTTCATTGAAAGGGGGTAAAAGCAATGAGAGTAGACATAGGGAGTATGTTGCAGGGACAGGTTCAGACTGAACTTCCGGATATTTTGCCGGTATCGGTAAATCAGGACGGAGTACAGACTGAGTCAGATTTTACAGTGCTTCTTGGAATTATGAATTCTGAAGAAAATTTTCAGAATGTCGGTATGGAATTTGTTTCAGGTGTTGAAAAAACAGGTGAAACAGCCGATAATATAGTTGAGGCGTCTGTCATAGAGATACCTGATGATGAACATGAATTTATCATGGATGAATCAGAAGATATTTCACCGGAAAAAATTGTTTCAGAAGATTCCGAAGATAAAAAGGAAGATTTTTATCAGCAGGTTTTTTCATCCGGTTTAGCTGCAGATATTCAGGCGGTTGTTTATCACGATTACTCAGTAAGCTCTGATTTGAAAGTTACTGAAAAGACAGATGAAGTTTACTCATCAGTTTCAGAAACTGAGATGTCAGAAAAGACAGTCGGACAAAAACAAGCTGTTGAATATGTCACTTACTCAGCTCCATATGAAGCACCTGAACCAAAGGCGGAAAAGTTGCCTGAACCTAAGGTAATACGGAAGCCGGAAGTAAAGGTGGAAACCAGACCTGATGCAAAGGCAGAAGCAAAAGCCGAATCTGAGATGAAGGTTGAAGAGAAACCGGAAGTAAAGGTGGAAGCAAAAGCCGAACCGGAGATTAAGGTTGAAATAAGACCGACACCGGAGTTT
>JAUNJJ010000109.1 GCA_030533325.1 Oscillospiraceae bacterium | reverse complement strand
GTAAATGACTTAGATGACGATATAGTTTGTAGCTATGATAAAAAAACTGCGTTGGATTTATCAGTATTTAAAACAAATGAACGTATTGCTGTTTATGGAAAATGTGAGTATTCATTTAAGAAGTACAAAATAGAAAATGTTGATAAAGTAATTAAACCTTATTCGGTCAAATCCTCCGAGCAATATTACACATTGGATGGAACAACTTTAGACAAAACAACTTCAATAAGAAAATCGCTCAACAATAATAGAATCCATTATTATATTCCGAATAACTGGAAAAATATTGAGTATAATATTATTGAAAAAGACTTAGGAAATATTGAAGGTTACCAGTATGCATTAAATCAAATTCCGGAAAGTAAAGACTCGGAACCTGAAAGTTTATTTGTTTGTTACTTTGATAGCAACAAATTGAAAGATCCAAATGACATGAAGAAAAAAGAAAATGTTGAAAAGGCAATTATTGAAAATATAGAAGGGAGTGTTGGAACATTTCCAAAAGAAAAGGTAAAAACCTATTATGGTCCAACCTATAAATATTATACGGGTAAATTTACAGATATATACAGTGGCAGTAAAGGGTATCATGTTGAATATATTTTTCAAGAAGTTGAAGATAGAGGAATTGTTATGTATGTATATTTTTACAGAGAAAAAAGGCATTTATCTGATGTTATGCTGGTAACAAGATTACTAGAGGTGGATTAATGAATGAATAATCAGGAAAAATTGAAAAGAATTCTTATTGCTGTTATTGTTGTAATATACATATTAAACCCAGTTGATTTTCCTGGTCCTATAGATGATATTATAGTAACAATAGTAGGAGCTGCTTTAGAAGTTAATTTATCAAAGAAAAATAACAAGAATAAAAAAGATAGTGAATAAATTTACTGTAGAAGTGGTATAAAAACATGAAGATATTTCGCTGAAAACAAACTAATAAATTTATTACTTGAATTCATTGACACAGGAAAATAAAAATCCGAGACACAACAAATTGCCTCGGATTTTTTGCTTTGTAAGTAAGTTCATATACGTTTTGAAACCATATTCTCAATACCCCCCACTTAGCAAAAAATCAGCCACATGCATAGTCTTTATGCCCTCGTGATTGCCTCCTGTAAGAATATCCGTTCTTAGCACGTATTTCGGATAATTGTCTGCAATGGAAAGGAGGTTTCCGTATTCTCTTTCCTTTGTTTTTTCACTGCTGATTTCCTGAGCAATCTGAATATACAGCTTTTCATTTTGCCTTACAGCAACAAAATCAATTTCATTCTGGTCAAGTTTTCCGACATACACATCATAACCACGATGTTTGAGTTCCAGAAAAACTATGTTTTCAAGAGTGCTTGCTACATCATCTTCATTAAATCCCAGAACTGCAAATCTGAATGCCGGGTCTGCCAGGTAGAACTTCTCCTGAGTCTTCAGGATTTCCTTGCCCCTGATATCAAAACGTGAGCATCTGTGAAGAATGTAGGCACTCTCCAGCTTACTCAGATAGTTATACACCGTTTCAGGATCCATGGATCTGTTCTGACTTTTAAGATATTTTGAAAGACTAAGTGCCGAGAATGGCTGTCCTGTATTTGAGAAGGTGTATTTTACAATACGTTCCAGCTGGTCAATTTTCCTGATCTGACTGCGTTTCACAATATCGGTAAAAATCGTAGAGTTATAGATATCCCTGACTACCGTGTAAGCCGAATCAAGTGAATACTCCTGAAGCTGCAATGCAGGGAAACCGCCAAACCTGATATATCTGGCAAATTCGCTGTAGATGTCATTCCAGTCAGCATAAGTCTTTCTGAATTCAAGATATTCAGAGAATGACAATGGATAGATTCTGAAAGACACATATCTGCCTGTCAGATATGTTGATATCTCAGAAGACATCATTCTTGAGTTGGAACCTGTAACATATACATCAGCCCCAAAGTCTGAAAGAAATGAATTGGCCGCTTTCTCCCAGTCCTTTACTTCCTGAATCTCATCAAGGAAGATATACATTTTTTTATCTTTCCTGACTTGTCTTTTTATTTCTTTGTACAGTTTGGATGCGGTATCAATTTCTTCATTTTCAAGGGAGTCAAAACGATAGGATATGATATTCTCTTTGCTGATACCTCTTTGAAGAAGTTCTTCCTTTATCATCTCCATGACAGTACTCTTTCCGCAACGGCGTACACCAGTCAGGATTTTTACAAACGGAGTGTCAATAAACGGAATTATTTTATCCATATATGTTTTTCTGTAAATCATGATGCATTCCTCCTTTTTCACACCTATATTGTACCTCTTTTTATCCAAAAAATCAATAGTTTATCGGGTTATAATCCTATAAACTTTCTGTGAACGGTATTTGTTTGCTGTTGTATTACTTAAAATCTATCTCTGTGACCGTGAATAGTAGCCTTCTACGCCTGATTTATCATAAAACTTCACTTTGAATATTGACTCATATTTATCTTTGAAGTATAATATATGTAGCGAAAGGAGTGCTGGCTATGCCAAATATTGTACCTATCTCAGATCTCAGAAATTATTCCTCTGTGCTTGATAATGTTGCTGTTGGTTCGCCTGTGTATCTTACTGAAAATGGCAGAGGCTGCTATGCGATTATCGACATTACGGAGCAGGAAGAATACGAAAAAACTAAAGCTGCATTACACCTTATGTGCGAGCTTGAAAAAGGTAAACGTTCCGGTGAGGAACAGGGCTGGATTGATTCTTCAGATGTTCGCAGACATTTCAGAGAGAAAAATATATGAAAGTTTCTGTGAAATTCTCTCCTGAAGCTCTGAGAGACCTTGACGAGATTTATGACTACATTTCAAATACTTTGAACAGTCCTGTTGCTGCTGATAATACAGTAAATAAAATTCTCGACAAAACAGATTTTCTTGCAGAAAATCCTGAAATCGGGACTCAGCTGTTTTTTGAAAATGATCTTTACAGCGGTTACAGATATATGGTTTCCGACAATTATCTTGCTTTTTACCGTATATCCGGCGATTCGGTATATGTTGACAGAGTGATCTATGGCAAACGTGATTATATGAAGCTGCTTTTCAGGTGATTTCTGCACTGTTTTTCTCAAAAAAATGAGTAACTGTCCAGGACTATGGAGTTAAAGGGATATTTAAATAACCTCTCAGTCAGCTTCGCTGACAGCTCTCCTTAAAAGGAGAGCCATATTTCCGGCTGGTTTTAACTACTGATATTTTCTGTAAGTGATATCTAAGTGTAGTACAAGCCTCTCCTTTTAAGGAGAGGTGCTGAACGAAGTGAAGCGGAGAGGTTATAACACGGTATTTTTTCAGTTTGCAGAACTGCTTTAAACATCCCTTTAAACAACAAGTTCCTGAACAGTTACAAAAATGAATTGCTTTTCTCAGGACCATTGTGTTCAATATATTAGTCAATGCATTAAATACAGTAAACGAAAGATGGATAAAATATATGGAAAACGAAATTCTCATTTCATGCAAAAATGTTACTATAAACTATGACAAAAAGGTAGCGGTCGAGGATGTAAGCTTTGATATCTGCAAAGGTGATTATCTCTGTATTGTGGGCGAAAACGGCTCAGGTAAGAGCACACTTATGAAGGGACTTCTCGGACTGATTAAGATAAACTCAGGTGAGATTGACTACAGGCTTATTAAAAAGCAGGAAATAGGCTATCTTCCGCAGCAGACAGTTGTGCAGAGAGATTTTCCTGCAAGTGTTTATGAGGTTGTTCTTTCAGGGTGCCTTAATCAGAACGGTTTCCGTCCGTTTTTTTCACACAAACAGAAGGAAAAGGCATACAAGAACATGGAGCTTCTCGGTATAAAAGACCTCGCGAAAAAATCATACCGTGACCTTTCAGGAGGACAGCAGCAGAGAGTACTCCTTGCCAGAGCCCTGTGCGCAACGAGAAGCCTGCTTATTCTTGACGAGCCTGTAACCGGACTTGACCCTGTGGTTACAGCTGAGATGTACACAATAATAAAACACCTTAACAGCCATGGCATAACAGTAATCATGATTTCCCATGATATACCGAGTGCAGTAAAGTACGGCACCAGAATACTTCATATGGGAAGGACAGTACAGTTTTTCGGAACAGTTGAGGAATATAAAGCTACAGATATCTATCTTCGTATGATTGGCGAAGAGGAGAAATGACAGATGAAAAATATACTGATAGTCGAAGATGACCCGAAACTTAACAGCAGCCTGGTGATGTCACTGAGTGCAGAAGGATACGATACAGATTCTGCCTTCACAATTGATCAGGCTCTTGAAAAATACACTGCTGCAAAGCTCATTCTGCTTGATGTAATCCTGCCAGACGGAACCGGAATGGATTTCTGCAGAAAAATACGTTCAATGTCCTCACGAACTCCTGTTATCTTTCTCACATCATGTGACGAAGAAAAAGACATAATCAGCGGATTCAGCTGCGGTGCGGATGATTATATAACAAAGCCCTTCAGACTCCGTGAACTTATAATGCGTGTAAATGCAGTCTACAGAAGATGCTATTCCGAACCCGAAGAGGACAGCAATCTCACATCACTTGAAAAAAGTCTGCTCGATTATCTTATGCTGAATAAGGAGCAGTTTGTTACACGGGATCAGATACTTGCACACCTGTGGGATTCGAAGGGTAATTTTGTAAATGACAACACACTTTCAGTAACTGTCAGCAGACTTCGTGAGAAACTGACTAACGGAAAGATTGTGACAAGAAGAGGAATGGGTTACAAGTGGACACAACAGACAAATTTATAAACAATAAAGCTCCCGGAAGGATAACGTTTTTGTATCTGATACTCCTTGTTTTATCCTTTGCCGGAAGCTGTTTTCTTTCTCAGTACTGTGCAGAAAGAATAACGGAAAACCATATTTCATACGTAATAGCAGCAGCCGGAGGCAGTACTGATTTTTCATCTTTTCCTGATGATGAAGAAATTTCAGCAGGCGAAAAAATCAGCGGGCAGTATGGCCTTTTAAGAGATACAGATCCATCGTATCTCGATTTTTTTTATCAGGTGAGAAAAACTGTCTTTATATGTTTGTTTCTTACGGCATTGTTTTTATGTACAGCCGGTTATCTGACTTCAATGATTCCGCTTATGAGAGTTTACTCCGGTATGGAAAGACTGAACAGTGAATGTGCAGAGATAACTGAAAAGGGTGGAGCTGTAAGGGGACGGTATGATGAACATCTCAGCTGCATGGGAAGACTTGCTTATTCAGTTTCCCGCCTTGGTGAGAGAATGATGTTTCTCACCGGAAAACTTACTGCAGAGCGTGATTTTTTACGGGAATTTCTTTCTGATTTTTCCCATCAGCTGAAAAATTCACTTGCAGTAATCAGGCTTAATAACGATATTCTTGACAGCATGGACGGACTTACAGAGGAAAAATCAGTTCAGCTTTCAGATGAAATAAACGAAAGTATTGATGATATGGAAAGCCTCATTTTTTCAGCACTCAGACTTGCAAAATTAAATGCCGGAGCAGTTGAGTACGAAATGAAACCCGGAAATCTCAGAAATCTGTGCGAAAAATCCATTCAGAAAATACAGCCTGTTTTTGAAAGCAGAAATATAAATATTGTAAGAGATTACAGCAGGGATGTGTTTTTTGATTTTGATGCAGTCTGGCTGTCCGAGGCGGTTGTTAATCTTCTTAAAAATGCAGCTGACCATTCGGAATGCACAGAAGTAAAGATAAGTCTTTCCGAGACACCGTTAAGTGCAGTGATAACTCTGTCGGATAACGGCAAGGGAATACCTCAGGAGGAAATTCCGGAATTATTTACCCGATTCGGCCGGAAGAGCAGTGATACCGGTATGAGCAGCACAGGTATAGGAATGTCAATTGCAGAGAAGATAATAAGGGAGCACGAGGGAGAAATACTCGTCTATTCATCTGAAGGAAACGGAACCAGATTTGAAATTGTATTTCTGAAATACGGAAAAATGTAACTTTCGTGTAAGATTAGCAGTGTATACTGAAATCATAACGAAAGGAGGTATTTCAAATGAAAGAAGAAATCATTATTTCAGCAGAAAATCTGGTGAAAAAATACGGAAAGGGAGAGAACGAAGTAATCGCTCTTAACGATGTCAGTATGAAGATAAGAAAAGGCGAATTCATATCTGTAACAGGTGAGAGCGGCAGTGGCAAATCAACGCTTCTTAATGTACTTGGCTCACTCGACAAGCCGGATTCGGGTAGAATAATGGTGGGTGACAGAGACCTTGTGACAATGAAGGACAACGACCTTGCAGCGTACAGGAGAAGAAAGACGGGGTTTATCTTTCAGACGTACAATCTCATTCCGGTTCTGAATGTTGTTGAAAACATAGTCCTTCCGCTTAATCTTGACAATGCAAAAACAGATAAGGACTATCTGGAAGAACTGCTTGAGCTTTCCGGACTTTCGGACAAAAGGAACAGATTTCCTCACGAACTTTCAGGCGGTCAGCAGCAGAGAGTTGCATTTGTCAGGGCTCTTATACATAAGCCGGAAATAATATTTGCAGATGAACCCACGGGAAATCTTGATAACAAAACCAGCCGCGATATTATTGCAATTCTGAAAAACTCAGTCAGAAAATACAATCAGGCACTGGTGCTTATTACTCATGACCTTAGTGTTGCGTCACAGGCTGATACGATTTATGTTATGAATGACGGAGTTTTATCACAGGGAGGCGGTCAGTCATGAAATTTCTGATTTCACTTGCCTCAAAGTATATTAGGCGGCAGAAGCTTCGTACAGCCCTTACCTTTATCAGCGTTTTTCTTGCTTCTTTTATCATGTGTATAAGTTTGCTTGTTGTTAACAGCATCTATGCAACTATGAAGAATTTTGAGATGATGGATGGCTCATGGGAAGTTAGGATATCTTCCTTTCTGGAAGAATACGATATGGAAAGCGCTGTCGGAAAAATTTCAAATCACATACTTGTTGAAGATTTGTATTTTGAGGAATTTAATGTTCTGAATTACAAGGATGAAAACAAAAGCATAGAAATAGAAACTGAAACAGGTGAAAAATGGTCTGTCAGCCGCTTTATTATATCCTCAAACTACGGAAACAGAGAACTCTCATACAGCACGGATTTTTACAGCCTGGAAAACAGAAACGGGATTATTCTTCCGAAAGAGCTGAAAAACGCAGGATACTCAGAGGGGGATTCGATAGAGCTTACTGTCTCATTTGTAAAAGACGGGGTAAAAACCGGTTCGTACAGCGAAAAGTTTACTATAGAAGGATTTTCCCCTTACGGTGTTGGATCTGGATTTTCTCTTCAGACAAATTATCAGAGCTGTTTCGCAGCTGAATTAATAAAAATCAGTGAAGATGATTTTCAGAATTACAGGACGAGAGATTTTCTTGTCAGGGTGAAGGATAACGGCGATTTTGAAAAATCCGTTGAAAAAATTGCTGCTGACTGCGGAGTGAATATTAATTTTTCAGATCTTGTATATGCACGTGCGGTTAATGAAAATCTGCTTATGCTGGAACTGAAATCAATTACTGACCCAGGTCTTTTTATTTTGATTGCTGCAATTTTTTTCTCGTTCATTTTCTTCATCTGGCTTATATCAAGACTGATAATAGACAATGCATTTGAGATATCTGTAGTTGAAAGAACACAGAAATTTACAACACTGAAAACTTTCGGAGCTTCCGGAAAACAGCTTTCAGCACTGGTGTTTTTTGAGGGATTGTTCTACAGCCTTACTGCTGTTCCGTCCGGTGCAGCTGCGGCATATTTTACTGTAAACAGTTTTTTAAATATGTTAATAAAATCCGGAGTTACTTTCATACAGTTTAGTTCAGAGAAGATTTTTGTAATTACAGGACTTGCTCTGTGTATGTTAAGTGTATTTATTTCCGCTTACACATCTGCTCTGTGGATGTCCAGAAAGAAAACAATAACTGAAGCTTCCGTATATGGCAGCACAATAAAAGGAAGAATAAAGAAAATCCGTCCTGACAGAACATGTTCAGGATTTATAGGATTGTTTACAAAGAGAAATATATCAAGAACAAAAGGTAAATATATATTTTCAGTTTTAACCGGTTCAGTCAGTGTCTTTGTACTGATGTTTTATCTGACTTTCGCAGGATTAATATCTCAGATAGTACCGGAAGATGATGACAGTTTAGCTGGTTCTGACTGTGCAATTTTAATGGATGAGTCCGGTACAATAAATGATGTTTATAATCTGTTCCGGGATAAAACAGAAAAATGCGACATCTGGATAAAAGGCGAAAAACACTTAATCAATGAACAGAAAAAGGCACATTACAATAACAGTCAGATTGACATGATATCAGAAGAGGAAGTGCAGGCATTCAGTAAAATACTTCCGGAATCAGGAGATTTCATCTGCTTTAATACATTCGGACGGAAAGAGTATGAAAAAAAATATCTGAGTTTAACGGGTATCCCGTATGATGAAATTCTTGAAAACAGGAACGTTTTCGTTCTCCGTTCCGGACTTAGCCCAGGTGACAAAGTTTTTTTTGAACCGTATTCAGGGGAAAAAATCACACTGCTGCCTGACAGCTGTAATCTTGTTTACGCAGGCGATATATTGATTCATTATTCTTACTGTGAACTGATTGTTCCGGAGGAGCTTGTAAGCAATGTCACTATGGACATATTGTACGTGAATTTACTTGCTCGTGACGGAGTAAGCTACAGCGAAATGACTGAGATAATAAATGATATAAAGAATACAGTTCCGGGAGTCGGCAGCATCTCTGATAATTATGCAATGAGTTCAGGGCTTCAGGATTTAACAGATGCATTAAAGAAGATGGTATTACTGTTCTTTGTGTTCCTGTGGACTACAGGCATTGTCTCTATGATAAATATTTCTGTTACAAAGGTTATAAATCTTCAGAGAGAATACTTCATACTGAGATGCTGCGGAATGACGAAAAAATCCCTGGTTATTTCAGCTATGACCGACCTGTTCATCTTTGCGTCGATATCAGTAGCAGCAGGAGTATTTACGGGGATAACTGCAGGATATTTCTATATTGATTCACTGAATCTGAATATGATCAGTCCGGCATACAGTTCTGATACTGATTTGCTGGCTGTAATACTGAAACTTGTTCCGTTTATCATTTTACTGCTTGCAGCAAATATAATCATTCCGGCAATGTTTTCACTGCCGCTTGTTAAAAAAGTTTTCAGTACATCATCTGATGTGGTTAATTCAAATTCGTTAAGATGATTTTATAATAAGCGAAAATCTTATGTAAAGAGCAGCGAGGAATGCAGCAATGATTGACAGTATTATAATGAAAGCTCTTACTTTGATTTTGCCAACAGGCGGATTTCCTGCAAATTTTCCTGTCTGACCATTCATTGCAAAAATATATTTTTCAGACCTGTACGAACAGTGCAGCATCCAGACCGGAAGAAGCACATATTCGCTTTTATTAAAATCAAGCTTGCTGTCAAAATGTTTTTCCACAACTGTCTGACGGGTAAATGAATTTGGTGCGCAGGTGCGTATAAGTTTTTTTCGGATACTGTTGATGATACGGTTTCCGGCGGTAACAGCAACAGTATTTTCGTTAGTGTCATATCTTTCTGCAAGAAATCCTGACAAATAAGCAGGAGTGAAGCATTTCATTTTTCCGTAATCAAACGGCTCCAGACTTTCCATAAGGTCGTCTCTGGTTCTGGATGAGGAATTGACCGGAAGTCTGCAAAAAGGATAGCTGTAATCTCTTAAACATTGAATATTATATGTTTTAGTATACTGTTCACTGGATTTGTTCAGGGATTCCTGTGTTATATACTGTCCCTGAACATGACAGCTGCCGCTGAATAATCTGAACGGAATATATACTCCCTGCATTTTATCAATCTTAACGTTTTCTATAAATTTTTTTGGTGTAAACGGTTTGCAGATATGTTTCCTGAAAGTTTCTAAAGCATTTTCACGGGTATGCATAAAGGGAAGAACGAAGTCCGGGGTATATTTTCCTGTGACCTGTTCTGCGGGAATTACGGCAGAGCCGCAGTATACACACACAGATGCTGCTGTTACTTTTGATGTGACAAGTTCACCCCCGCAGTTTCTGCAGTGATAAATAACAAGCTCGTCATATTCAGTTTCATCATCACTTTTTCTTTCTGGATCGGCAGTATTTCCATGCTCTGCCGGTCCTGTGCTTTTTGTACCATAATGTGTTTCAGCATTTTCCGGTATAAATTCATTACCGCAGTGCTGACAATGCATTATTTTTTTATCAGCGTCCCATGTAACCGGTGCACCGCATGAGGGACAGCTGCAGCTGAAATTTTCCATTAAAAATCACTCCAGTATTATTTTAATGCTTTATTAACAGATTCAGAAAATTCATTAAGTCCGTACATAGTTCCAATATCCTGTCCGTTGTCATCTTTGATATAAATCATTCCCATTAGCATGTAGCATGCTTTTTCATCAGTTGAAAGTGTACCATTGGCAGGTCCTATATTAATATCTTCCTTTTTTATAATATCAGGTTTTTTAATATAGCCTTCTGCATGAATTTTTCTTTTGGTTACCATGGATTTTTTTGTGAGAATCAAAGTGGCAATTCCGGCAACAGTGCATCCTGCGAAAAATGGTATCATTACAAAAATAAAAACTGCAGCTGCTGATTTTATATCTTTTTCAAATATATATTTTTTTATTTCACTTAGGGGTACACCCAAAGTTGTACACGAAACAAAAAACAATAAAAAATAGAAAACCAGACCGACAAGTTTATCAAGTAGTTTCAAAAAGGATGATTTCACATAAGTCACTCCATTCTATATTTATGTAAAATTTTTATAGCCTGCAATATGTATCCTTACAGAATGAATACAGAAAAAATGTTACCGTGAACAGTCCTGATAAAAAATATCTCACCATAGGGTTTACTCCCCGGAGACATAAGAGATATTCCTGTTTAATTCTATAGCATATGTGTAAGATTCACTATCATTTTCGTGTAAAGCTTGAGAAAAATCGGATTAATGGTGGAACTTGGATATATATAATAACTGCCTGTTGCAAAGTATTATGGTACATGGAATGGGGCTCAGGTGGCACATGAACTGGAACAGTTTTTGTGTGAACACGGCTGCATTACAGTGTACAATCCCCCTGTATGGTCCAGGGTGAACGAAGAAGATTTCATCAATCTGGATGGTATTACCGTCCTTGAGATTTACAATATAAATTTTACAGTATTGTGCTTTTGAATTTAACATTGAAAATATATAATAAAAGTGTACATAATTATTTTGGAAAGTAGTATCATATTATAGCTGCAATGATTTTAGTGACCGTTATTTAAGGCCGGAACGTGAACCAATTAAACTTGACGGTAAAAATTTTCAGTTTTAGTATTGGGGTAATAATCAAATGGAAAGAAAAAAGTATATTCTTCTGCTTGTTTTAGGCTCGTTAATTTTGCTACATGTAGTAATCAGTAAAATAAAAAGTTACAGAGTTAAAGAAAGTGTCCATTCAGATACATCAGCCTGCCGGATTGCTGATGATGATAAAAAAGTTGCACACAATAAAGGTTGTTTTGGAATTTGTATATTTTATTTGTTTTTATTTGTATATGGGCTGAATTTTCTGTTCGTTAGTTATAAGAGTATAAGATATGCAAAGGAAATCATCGGTCAGGGAAATAAAACAATTGCTGAAATAACAGATGTGCATGAATATGAAGTTTCTGACGGAGACGGAAATTATCATGATGAGCGTGATGTGTATGTAACGTATATGGCTGATGGCAGGAAATATGATGCCATAATTAAAGAAGCAAATATATATGATTCTGCTGGTGAGCAAATAGAGATATATTACTCTTCCGAAGATCCGACAGTAATCGTGTCACCGGAAAATGTTAAAAACGAAGTTTCATTTAAAATACCCATGGGCACAATATTGGTCATAATCCCGTTTTTGTTGATTATTGGAGATATAATTCTCTATAAAAGAACAAAATATTAACTATTTTAATTTCTATGGTACATTGACGAAACGTGTAAAATTTGATATAATAAGCTTGTAAAAAATTTATGTAATTCATGTTCCCTGCGGTCACACCGTGCATATCGGCGAGCATATAGGCAACAGTAAACGAAAAAAATATTTTTCGTTTACTGTAATTATCTTTTGTAAGGAAAAACAATTATGCTATATAACGAAAGAATAGAAATTATAATGCAGCAGCTTCAGTTGTATGGAACAGTAAAGGTTAATGAGATGACCAGGCTGATGGATGTTTCAGTTGATACTGTCAGACGAGATTTAAAATCAATGGAAAACAGTGGTATGCTCAAATGTATCAGAGGAGGAGCATGTCTTCCTGAAAACCTTGGAAATATGTCTAATTTTTCCGGACGGGAAATAATAAATATAGGGTTAAAGCGTGAAGTTGCAAGGAAAGCTCTGAAATATATAAAAGAAGGCTCGGTAATTGCGTTGAATTCCGGTACCACCAATACTATTTTGGCACAGGAGCTTGCACAGAAAAAAGAAAGTTTTACTGTGATTACAAACAATCTTGCAGCAATTGCTATACTTATGCAGAATACAAATATAAATCTTATTGCAATAGGCGGGCAGGTCGATTCGCTGGAGAACTCTACCTATGGTAGTGTGTGCGAACATGAATTCGGATTGTATTATCCCGATATTGCTTTTTTGTCTATAAATGCTGTTAGCGATGTGGACGGATTTACTGATTTTAGATTATACGAATTTGGTATAATAAAGCTTCTTGCAGATAAGGCAGAAAAAGTCATTGCTGTTATGGATTCGAACAAAATTGGAAAACGTTCAAGAAAAATGGTTCTTTCTTCTGATGATGTGGATATTATAATTACGGATGATAATGTTCCGGAAGAAATTAAGAAATATTATAAAAGCAAAGGCTTTAATTTAGAATAAAAACTGAAAACGGACAGTTCATATTTGTAAGCGTAAAATACAACGTGTCTATTCAAGTTTTTTATGAAATGATATAATAA
>JAUNJJ010000012.1 GCA_030533325.1 Oscillospiraceae bacterium | reverse complement strand
ATGCGACTGCGAAGGTGCAGGGCGACCGCAAAGCCCTGCAAAACAAAGCCATCACCCTTAATCTCCACCTTCAATTTAACAACCAAAATCAAAATAATGTCATCTGACTCGATTTAGGCAAATCCCCAAACGTCCCCATCTTCTCAAACAACTCAATAACCGACTTACTCGCACCACTATTAGCCTGAAACTCTTCAATAGAAATAAAATTTCTCTCCTGCGCTGCCTTATAAAGATTATTCGCAGCTGCCCCGCCTATACCTGGAATTGAACTGAACGGAATTCTTATTTTCCCGTCCTCAATCAGAAATTTGTTCGCATGTGATTTATAAAGATCGAGCGGAAGAAATTCATATCCCCTGACGAGCATTTCGTTTATTATATAAAGTGTATCCAGTGTAGCCGTTTCCTTTGCGGAACGTTCATTTCCCATTTCTCTGAGAGCAATAATCTTGTCATGAACAGCTTCCCGTCCAAGAACCGCTGTCGTTGCGTCAAAGTCAGTTCCGCGGACTGTAAAGTAGGTTGCATAAAATTCAAGCGGCATGTGAAGCTTGAACCAGGCAAGCTTAATCGCAGCGATAACATATGCCGCAGCATGTGCCTTCGGGAACATGTATTTAATCTTAAGACAACTGTCAATATACCAGTCAGGAACATTATGATCCTTAAGCATCTGTATTCTTTCCGGAGTAAACGTCTTAGGTGCCTTTCCCTTTCGTGTATCCTCCATTATCTGGAACGCCTGCTTAGGCTCAACACCCTTATAAAGCAGATAAGTCATAATACTGTCACGGGTACCGATAACATCCGAAATAGTACAGATTTTCTGGTCAATAAGATCCTTCGCATTTCCAAGCCATACGTCAGTACCGTGTGAAAGTCCGGATACCTGAAGGAAATCACTGAATTTTGTTGGTTTGGAGTCCATAAGCATCTGAATTGTAAATCCGGTACCCATTTCAGGAATACCAAGACTTCCTGTCGGGCAGAAAATATCTTCACCATCAACCCCTAATACTGAAGCATCCGTTATCATTCTGATAACATCCTGATCAGAGGTAGGAACATCCTTTATAAGAATACCCGTCATATCCTCAAGATGTTTGTAGAGTGTAGGCACGACATGTCCAAGTTCATCAAGCTTAAGGATAGTATCATGAAGCGAATGGAAGTCGAAGTGTGTCGTGATAACATCACTGTCCGTGGAATCCGCAGGATGCTGGACAGGAGTAAAGTCATAAACCTCATAGTCGTTAGGAACAACAACCATTCCTCCAGGGTGCTGACCGGTAGTTTTCTTGACACCGGTACATCCCTTCGCAAGTCTCAGTATTTCAGCCGTATTTACTTCAAGGTTCATATCAGAACAGTAACCCTTCGCATAGCCGAAGGCTGTTTTTTCAGCAACTGTGGAAATGGTTCCGGCTTTAAATACATTGTCTCTGCCAAAGAGCTGTTCTGTATATCTGTGGGCAGATGACTGATACTCACCGGAGAAGTTAAGGTCAATATCAGGAGCCTTATCTCCGTCAAATCCAAGGAAGGTTTCAAACGGAATATCATGACCCTCTCTGAGCATATCTGTGTCACACTTAGGACAGTTTTTCTGCGGCAAATCAAATCCCGAGCCGTATGTTCCCGTTGTATCAAATTCACTGTACTTGCACTTAGGGCAGATATAGTGCGGACAAAGAGGATTAACTTCAGAGATTCCAGCCATCGAGGCAACGAATGATGAACCAACCGAGCCTCGTGAACCAACCTGATAACCGTGTTCCACTGAATTCCATACAAGCTTCTGGGCGATAATATAAAGAACGGCAAATCCGTGCTTTATAATTGAGGAAAGCTCCCTGTCCAGTCTCTTCTCAACTATTTCAGGAAGAGGATCACCATATATTTCATGTGCCTTTTCATGAGTGATTCTTATAAGATCTTCTTCCGCTCCGTCAATAGTTGGTGTATATGTTCCCTTTGGAATAGGTCTTACCTCTTCTATCATATCAGCAATGAGATTTGTATTTTTTACAACAACCTCATATGCCTTCTCTTCACCAAGATAATCAAATTCCCTCAGCATTTCATCAGTTGTACGAAGATATAGCGGCGGCTGGTCGTTATCCTTAAATCCGTTTCCGGTCTGAAGGATTTTTCTGAATATAGCATCATCCTTGTCTATGAAATGAACGTCACAGGTCGCTACTACAGGAATTCCAAGCTCTTCACCAAGTTCAACAATTTTCTTATTGTATTCCTTAAGTTCTTCTTCGTCCCTGGCAGTACCGTTCCTTAACATAAATGCATTATTTGCATGAGGCTGTATTTCCAGATAGTCGTAAAACTTTGCCAGTTCAACAATCCTGCTGTGCGGCTGATTTTCGACTATCGCCTGAAACAGTTCACCGGCTTCACAGGCACTTCCGAATATAAGTCCTTCTCTGTGTTTCTGAAGAACTGACTTTGGCATAAGAGGTTTTTTATAGAAATAATCAAGATGTCCGTATGAAACCAGCTTGTAAAGATTTTTTAGTCCAAGCTGGTTTTTTACAAGAACTATCTGATGATATGATTTAAGTTTTTTTACATCTATATCTTCAATGTTGGTATTAAGATCTGAAAGAATATTAATATTTTTTTCAGTCCTGATATTTTCAATAATCTTAATGTAGATTTTCGCAAGCATTCTTGCATCATCAGAAGCTCTGTGATGTTCAAATTTTCCAAGTTTAAGATGCTTTGCCACTGTATCAAGCTTATGCTTGTTCAGCTCGGTTAAAACAGCGCGACAAAGATAAAGTGTGTCAATATATTTGTATTCAAAGGTAATATTGTTTCTGGAAGCACACTCATTTATAAATGATGTGTCAAATGAAGCATTATGTGCAGCAAGAACAGGGTTATCACCGCAGTATTCCATAAATTTTCTCAGAGCTTCAGCTTCAGACGGGGCATTTTCAACCATTGCGTTGGTTATACCTGTCAGCTCAGTTATATTCGGAGGAATAGGCATACCGGGATTTACAAATGTATTAAACTCATCAATAATCTGAAGGTTACGAACCTTTACAGCACCAATTTCAGTAAGACGGTCATTCTTGCTGCTAAGACCTGTTGTCTCAACATCAAAAATAATAATCTCATCATTTATACTCCTGTCATCATATTTGCTAAGTATCTTCGGAATATCGATATCATTAACAACATAGGCCTCACATCCGTATATCATTTTAAATCCGTCTTTAAAACCTGACACTGTATTCATTGCTTCCGGAAAAGCCTGAACATTTCCGTGGTCTGTAACAGCAACAGCCGGATGTCCCCAGTCATGAGCTCTTTTTATCAGAGTTTCCGCAGGAGTAACAGCATCCATCGATGACATTGATGTATGCATATGAAGCTCTACTCGTTTTACCTCTGCATTATCCTTACGCAGAACGCGCTTTGCAGTGATTATTGAATCCGCCATTATTGTGATATCCTTGGCAAAGTTATCAAAATCTATTCTGCCGTTTACAATAATGCTCGTTCCCTTTTTAATAGTGTCAAGCCCCGATTCAGCGATTCTGTCATTCTTTTCAAAAACTTTTACAAGAAGTGAACCGGTATAGTCAGTAACAGTAAAAGTAAATACTGTTCTGTCACCCTTTATTTCTTTGCTGTCAAGTTCAAATACATCACCCCATACTGTAAGCTTTGAGTTAAGGGTTTTAACAGCATCACGAATCGGCACGGCCGGATCTTTGATTTCTCTTCCACGAATAAGTTTGCCGAGTGAATCTTCAAATTCAGCAGAAAGGCCAAGCTGACCAAGCTGAACCTCACGGAAATTAACTGTTTTCGGAGCAGAATCAGACTTTGAAGACGAAGCTGGTGCAGACGAATTATTCTGAGTAAACTGTTCAGTATGCTTTGGAAGTGAAGCAAGTGTTTCTTCAATCATTTTATCATGAATTTCCGGAGATACTTCAAGTGCTCCGGAAAGTTTTACTTTATAGTTAAGGTCAAACTCCTGCTTGATAAGTGCTGAAACCTCACGGCTGAAATTTGACTTTTCAAGAAGTTCGTATCCACCGTTTTTAAGTTCTATATTGATCGTATTTTCATCTTCCAGCGAAACATTACAGTTGTCAAGGAATCCGTTCACTGCAGAAATCTTTCTTTTGAGTTTCTTTTTCAGTGTTTCAAAATAATCAGTAGTAAATAATTCCGAAGGATAATGACAAAGTATATTTACTCTTTCAACTGACAGCTTTTTCTGCAGACTGTTCTCAAATTTTAACGTACTCTCAAAATCAATGAGTTCATTAAACTTCAGATAAAATGAGAAGGAACGCATATCAACAGTATATGTAATTTTAAAAATACTTCCTCTTGATATATTTTCCGGTATCTCAACATTAAACTCCTTAAGGAACTCAAGAATATTAAGTTCGTTCATCAGATCTCTCCGTTCTTACAGCTTTTCAATTTCTTTAAGCAATTCGCTTACAATGCAGTCTTCAGATACCTTTCTGAGAATCTCGCCCTTCTTAAACAGAACAGCACATCCGTCTCCTCCGGCAATTCCGATATCAGCTTCCTTAGCTTCACCAGGTCCGTTTACAACGCATCCCATAACTGCTACCTTAATGTTTTTGTTTATATCTGCAAGTGCATCCTCAACTTCACCTGCAACTTTTATCAGATCAATACGTGTTCTTCCGCATGTCGGACATGAAACAAATTCAATACCATCTGTCATCCCAAGCCCTTTGAGAATATCACGTGCAGCATAAACCTCTCTTACAGGATCACCGGTTAATGAAACTCTGATTGTATCTCCTATTCCATCAGCAAGGAGTGAACCGATTCCGATAGAAGACTTAATTATCCCCATTCTTTCAGTTCCTGCTTCTGTAACTCCTAAGTGAAGCGGATAATCAGCAGTTTCGCTCATCTTTCTGTAAGCGGCTATCATATTTTTTACGTTGGATGATTTAATTGAAATAACAATATCATCGAAGTCATATCTGTTAAGGAGCTTAACATGATTCATAGCACTTTCAACAAGAGCATCCGGAGTCGGACCACCATATTTTGCAAGCACTTCCTTTTCGACTGAACCCGAATTTACCCCTATACGAATAGGTATGTTTCTTGCTTTACATGCATCAGCAACAGCTTTAACTCTGTCCATGTCACCAATATTGCCGGGATTGATTCTGATTTTATCTACTCCGGCTTCAGCAGCCATAAGCGCAAGACGGTAATCAAAATGAATATCAGCAACAAGCGGAATATTTACAGCTTCTTTTATGGCAGGAATAAGCGCAACAGCATTTTTGTCAGGAATAGCCGCACGTACTATTTCACAGCCGGCTTTTTCGAGTGCGACTGCCTGTTTTACACTGCCTTCTATATCTTCGGAGCTTACATTGAGCATTGACTGTATATAAATATGTCCGTCGCCAAATGTAAAGTCTCCAACCTTGACGCGTTTAACTTCTTTCATTTATATTCCTCCGTATTACATTTTATAAAGAAAAAACTCCGGTTATTTTCCAGTCAGCTTTAAGATATCACTTACTGTAATAACCCCCATAAGAATCATAAGACAAGCTATACCAATGAGGTGAACCATTCCTTCCTTTTCAGGCGGAACAGGTTTTTTACGTATTCCCTCTATAATGAGAAATACCAGACGTCCCCCGTCAAGTGCAGGGAGCGGAAGAAGGTTGAATATACCGAGGTTTATAGTAATCATTACAATCAGATTCATAAGGCTTTCCATGCCGTATGTCCTCACTGTACCAATTGCAGTTACTATACCTACCGGTCCTGAAAGATCATTCAGTCCGTACTTTCCTCTTATAAGGTCTATGAACGACATCCAGATAAGCCTTGCTGTACTGAGAGAATCTCTTACAGCATAACTCACCATGTTAATAAAGGTTTTCTTTTCCTCTTTGAAAACTTTGAAGTCAACATTTGTTTCTGCAACTTCAAGTTTCTCGTCACCGGTGTATTCTTCCCTGGTGTCAAAGGTTACATAGTGTTCATACGGTATTTCATCCGTCGGTCCTTCTATATAGTAATAATATTTACGATAAAATTTTACATCATTAAGTTTTACCTTTTTTCCGTCACGTTTTACAACAAGATCAAATACCCCGTCCTTACTGTTTGTAAACTTGTATGAAATATCACTTGTAGTAAAAATGCGGGTTCCGTCCATACTTATAATCTCATCCCCGGTCATAAGTCCTGTCTGTTCACTCATTGCATTCGGATAAAATTCCCGTATTGTATTGGTTTTTATTATATCTGAGAAGAATCCGACTGTTACAAGAGAGAGTATAAATCCAAGTATAAGATTCATTACCGGTCCGGCAAGTACAACACCTATTCTGTTTTTTACAGGTTTATTTCTGAAAGCACGACTGTCTTCACTTGCATCATCTTCGCCCTCCATTGCGCAGTAACCGCCTACCGGAAAAAGTCTGAGTGAATATTCAGTTTCTCCTTTGTTAAACTTAAAAAGCACTGGTCCCATACCAATGGCAAATTTATTAACTTTTATTCCGCTGAGTTTTGCAACAGCGAAATGACCAAATTCATGAATGGCAACAAGAACGCCAAACATTACAAGTGCGATGATAATATTCATTATATTAACCTCATTTGTTGTATTTTTATTTTAAAGCATTCATAACGTATTCTCTTGCAGCCATATCTGCAGAAATTACATCATCATAACTTCTGATTTCTCTGTATTCAAAATGTTCAAATGCACTTCTTACAAGTTCACCTATTTGCAGGAACTTAATCTTTCCATCAAGGAAAAACTGAACTGCAACTTCATTTGCTGCGTTTACGATACACGGATATGCTCCTCCCCTTTTTATAGCCTCTATGCAGACAGCAAGGCAGTCAAATGTTCCCATATCTGGTTTTTCAAACGTCAGAGTTCCGTAATCTGTCAGGGACAGCGGACTTACAGGGCATTCTGTTCTTTCCGGATAAAGAATTGCATACTGAATCGGAATTCTCATATCCGGAACTCCCATCTGTCCGATGACAGAATAATCCTCGAACTGCACAGCAGAATGAAGTACACTCTGTCTGTGTACTACTATTTCAATCTGATCCGGAGTCAGATCAAACAACCACTTTGCCTCAATAAATTCAAGCCCTTTATTCATGAGAGTAGATGAATCTATAGTTATTTTATTGCCCATACTCCAGTTAGGATGATTAAGCGCCTCAGCTGCCGTTACATTTTCAAGATCCTTTTTCGTTTTTCCAAAGAAAGGACCTCCGGAGGCAGTAAGAATAATTTTACTTATTTTATTCATGCTGTTACCCTGCAGACACTGAAATATTGCAGAATGTTCGGAATCAACCGGGAAAATATTCACACCTTTTTTTTCAGCAGCTGACATAACAAGATTTCCGCCGGCAACAAGAGTTTCTTTATTTGCAAGAGCAATATCCTTTCCATTGTCTATTGCAGTAAGTGTAGGAAGAAGTCCAACCATACCTACAACTGAATTAAGAAGAATGTCTGTTTCCCGGCTGGAGGCTATCTCACACAGCCCATCCATTCCGGATAACACTTTAATATCTGTATCTGCCAGCGATTTTTTTAAATCAGAATAATATTTCTCATCATAAATGCATACATAGCGAGGCGAAAATTCTCTCGCCTGCTCTTCAAGCTTCCTCCAGCTGCTATGTGCCGCAAGTGCCTGAATATCAAGGCTATGTTTACGTGCAACGTCAAGAGACTGAAGTCCTATTGAACCCGTTGAACCTAATACTGATATCCTTTTCATAACTTTCCCTCCGAAACAAAGAAAATACAGGGCTAACAAACTTCCAATCTGTTAGCCCTAATATCCGTGAATAATAAACTTATTTCTGTACTTTTAATACAAAAACAGGAACAGCCCTGAAGGCTTTATACATAAATGTTAATGGCTGACAGATAAGCGTACATAAACGGTACTACAAACAATACACTGTCAAATCTGTCCATAAATCCACCATGTCCGGGCATTATTTTTCCATAATCCTTTATTCCGCACTGTCTCTTTATTAATGAAGCAGATAAATCACCCACTGTGCCAAGAGCAGCACATATCATTCCGAGGATAAAAGACGAAAAATAATTAACACCGCAATCCCTGGCAAAAAAATAAACATAAACGGAATTAAATAATACAAAAAACAAACCATCAAAAACTATACCGCCGATAAATCCTTCAACAGTTTTCTTAGGACTTATTTCAGGACAAAGTTTGTGTCTGCCAAAAAATGTACCTGTAAAATAGGCCGCAGTATCCGCTGCCCAGGCACCGCATAACGAAAGTACGATAAATGCTACTCCATGTCTTTCAGAAAGAAGTTCAAGCCTGCATAATGAAGACATCGAATTTCCGAGCAAAAGAGGCATGAGAACAGCATATGAAAGCTTTTCAAAACTCATTCTGTTATGAAGCGGCAGATATGCTGCGAATATTCCTGTAATAACTGCTGTTGTAAAAAGCTGTATAATCTTTACATTTGTGTATACAACCAGAAACGGATATATTCCAGTAAAAGTACATGCAAGTGCTGTCATTAATTTGTACTCAGTCAGTTTATTTGCTCTGTACAGTTCAAAAACACCGAGCACAGAAAGAAAAGCAACAGCTGCCGGAAGAACAGCAGTATGTGCAAAACATAATATACCTGCTCCGATTAATGCAGCAACAACCGCGGATATAATTCTTGTAACCAAAAATCATACCCCCCCAAACCGCCTTGACCTGCCTGCATATTCATGCAATGCCTTATTTAATTCTTCCGGCATAAAATCCGGCCATAATACATCAGAAAAATAAAATTCTGCATAAGCACACTGCCATATAAGATAATTGGAAATTCGTAGTTCACCGCTTGGTCTTATCAGAAGATCCACATCAGGAAATTCACTTGTATAAAGATGAGCTGCAACCGTCTCCTCTGTAATCTGATCCGGATCAATTTCACCTTTAAGTGCCTTTCTGGCAATCTGTTTAGCGGCATTTTTTATCTCATCACGTCCGCCGTAGTTTACAGCAATGATAAGCGTCATCTTATCAAAATCCCTGGTTTCATTTTCGATATCAATCATCTGCTGTCTCATATCCTCCGGAAAAGCAGATTTGTCACCGATAAAAACCATCCTTGTTTCATCAACAAAATAATCTCTTGCTCTTGCAATATACTGCCTGAGAAGATTAATAATTGCCTTAACTTCATCTGATGAACGCTTCCAGTTCTCAGTTGAAAAAGCATAAAATGAAATACACTCTATGCCAATATCTCTGCAGTATCTAACGATTTTTTCAAAAGTCTTTGCCCCTTCAACGTGACCAAACGTACGCGGCATATGTCTTTTCTTTGCCCATCGTCCGTTGCCATCCATGATAAATCCTATATGTCTGGGAAAAACATCAGGAAGAGACATATTATTTTTTTCTTTAGCCATAATACTCCTGTCCGAAAATTTGTAATGATAATTTAGATTGAAAGAACTTCTTTTTCCTTTTCTGCAACCATCTTGTCTATATCGTCACAGAACCTGTCAACAATCTTCTGAAGATCCTTTTCACACTGCTTCATATCATCTTCAGTAATTTCAGAGTTTTTCTTCATAGTTTTGAACTTATCCATTGTATCACGTCTTACTGAACGAACAGAAACCTTTGCTTCCTCACCGTATTTCTTTATGTTCTTGCAAAGTTCCTTACGTCTTTCTTCTGTAAGCTGCGGGAATACAAGGCGAAGTGTTTTGCCGTCATTCTGGGGTGTAATACCAATATCCGATGTAAGGATTGCCTTTTCAATTGACTTAAGTGCAGATGCATCATAAGGCTGGATAAGAAGAGTTCTTGCTTCTGTTACTGATACTGAGGCCATCTGATTTACAGGTGTCATTGTTCCCCAGTATTCAGCCTGTACCTTATTAAGAACTTCAGGATTTGCTCTTCCTGCTCTTACTGCTGCAAATTCTCTTGCAAGTGAGTCAAGTGTTTTCTGCATCTTTCCGCTGGCTGTGTTTAATGTTTCTTTCATGATTTAATTCTCCTCTACTAATACTAATAATACTAAAAGTTTATGTATAATTAAGCTGTTACTACTGTTCCGACATTTTCGCCAAGAACTGCATCTACTATGTTGTCAGGTCTTCCAAGATCAAAAACAAGTACAGGAATTCTGTTATCTCTGCACATGGAAGCGGCTGTTGAATCCATTACACCGAGATTTTTTGTGAGAACTTCGTCAAATAAAAGTGTGTCATATTTTACAGCATCATCAAATTTGTGTGGATCCTTGTCGTAAACACCATCAACCATAGTTGCTTTGAAGAGTATATCTGCTTCAATTTCAGCTGCTCTGAGGGCTGCTGCAGTATCTGTTGAGAAAAAAGGATTTCCTGTTCCGCATCCAAAGATAACTACTCTTCCCTTTTCCATATGTCTGATCGCCTTGTTTCTGATTAAAGGCTCTGCAACCTGAACCATGTTTATCGCTGTCTGAACACGTACATCAAGGCCAAGTGACTTGAGTGTATCTCCAACTGCAAGTGCGTTCATAGCTGTTGCAAGCATACCGATATGATCAGCTGTTGTCCTGTCCATATCTCCGCATGTACGTCCTCTCCAGAAGTTTCCTCCACCAACAACTATTCCAATCTGAACTCCTGTATCAGCTGCTTTTTTTATGCTGCTGCAGATGTTTGTAATTACATCAAAATCAAGACCTGTAGACTTTTCGCCTGCAAGAGCTTCACCGCTGAGCTTTATAAGTATACGATTATATTTTCTGTTCATTATAAGCACCTCACATAAAATTTCATACTCTTTTTATTTTACACTAAATTTCTTCATATGTAAATACTTTATGTAATTTTTTTATCTTAATGAATCAGTTTTTTTATTGTGAAGTCCACCACTTGGTTTTTTCACACAATTTTCAATTGACTTTTTTGTATAAACGGGATATAATAAAAATCGAATGTTGTGTGAATATAATATGGTTCACACATAATATTAAATCAAAAATTATAAACAAGGAGAAATAATTCATGAAAAAAATTTTTGCTTTTTTAACCGCAGCAGCTATGATGACTGCCATGATGACAGGATGCGGCAACCAGAAAGAATCAGATACTACTACAACAATTGATTCTTCGCTTGCCCAGACAGAAGAGAACAGCACGCCGGAAGCTGATATCAATGAAGAAAACAGTACAGAGGAAAATTCACCTTCTGCGGAAGTAACTGACAACAGAACATTTATAATTACTCTCGATGCTGAAAACGCACCTCTTACATGCGAAAATTTTGAAAAGCTTGTTTCAGAAGAATTTTATAACGGACTTACATTTCACAGAGTTGTGGACAACTTTATGGCACAGGGAGGAGATCCTAAAGGAAACGGCACCGGCGGAAGTGATCAGAATATAAAAGGCGAATTCTCCATAAATGGTGTGGATAACAAGCTCTCTCATAAACGCGGCGTAGTTTCTATGGCAAGAAGCACGGATTATGACAGTGCATCAAGTCAGTTTTTCATCTGCTATACTGATGACTGTACTTTCCTTGACGGACAGTATGCTGCCTTTGGCAAAGTAACAGAAGGCATGGAAGTTATTGATGCATTCCTTTCAGTACCGCGTTCTATGGGTGGTGACGGTGCAGTTTCTTCACCGGATTCACCTATACAGATTCACGAAGCAGTAATGATTGACCCTGATGAAAACGGAAATCACAGGGTTCAGTTCACAATGGAAGATTTCTTAAAATAATTTCATAATATCATAATTTGTTCAGGTCTGCCAGTGTGCAGACCTTTTTATTTGGTGGTCATTTGGTGGACAACATGATGTATAATTGTATTGTATTTTTATGAAATTACTCGTATAATTTTTATATTGACTACAATAAATATAGGGTTTATAGAAGGATCAGATAATTATGAAAAAAATAAAAGAGAAGTCCAAAGGGGTAATTAAAAAACAGAAAATGACAAGACTAATCCGTCTGTCCGTTCTTTTTCTTTCGATAACAGGATTGTTTTCTATTCTGTACCTTTGTTACGGGCTATACAATATAACAAATCAGTACACAAACATGACCAGACGCGACTACCTGACGACAGAAACCCTTCAGACACTTGAAGAACAGCTTTATCAGCACCAGTCTTATATTTTTGAACACGTTGTTTCAAACTCACCTGAATTTCAGGATAGTCTTGAAAAACAAACGTCCGGTTTAAAATCATCCATGTCCTCAATCTTATATGCTCTTAAGGATGAAATGAAAGACACAAAATTTGATATACGGTACAAGAGTCTGTCTTCAAATATTTTCGGATATCTGTATGATGCGGAATCAATCTTTGAAATGAGCCATAACGGCGAATCGGAGAAAGCAAATATTTATATGGAAGAATCACTGATGGACTATATTAATACTGTAAACAGTGTTCTGAAAAGCTTTGACAACATGATCCGTGAAGATATGAAAGAAGCCAGAACTGAACTTGAAAATAACACAAAAAAAGTACTTATTCATGCTGTACTTCTTTTTATAATCCTTCTGTGCTGTGCTGGTACGGGTATTGTTATCAGCATTATGATTTCAAACGAAATGACAAATTTCGATCCTGTTACCGGTATACCGAACTATGACAAGTTTATTGATGTATGTGAAAAAAAACACATGAGAAAAACTTTTTCTGAATACGCTGTTCTCAGTATAAATATTAAAGGATTCCAGTATTTCAATCAGCAGCATGGCACCGACTTCGGAGACGAAATTCTGACTGAATATGCGTCTTTCCTCCGAAAAGCAACTAATACCGGTGAAATAGCGGCCCGTATAAATGGTGATACATTTATAGCACTTATAAAAAAAGACAGAGTTCCTGTAATTGCTGACTACATAAAACAAATTACTCTTAATATACACCGAAAAGACGGTACACGAAAAGTGGTCGTTAATTCACGCTGCGGCATATATGAAACAGCTGGAAATATTGACGTTTCAACTGCTCTTGATTATTCAGAGACAGCACTTAAAGAAGCAAAGAATTCCACTAATTCAGACTGCATATGGTACTCTGAAACAATGACTGAAAGTGAAATCGCAGCAAAAGAAACGATTGCAAAATTCAAAGACGCAATAAAAAACGAAGAGTTTTCAGTTTATTATCAGCCAAAAGTAAATATGATTGATGATAAACTTTGCGGATGCGAAGCTCTGGTCAGATGGATAAAAGACGGACAAACAATTCCGCCGTTTAAGTTTATCCCCGTTCTCGAATCCGAAGGATATATTACAGAGCTTGATATGTATGTTTTTGAACACGTATGTCAGCATATCTCTAAGTGGAAAGAACAAGGCATAGAGCCGGTTCGTATCTCATCTAACTTCTCAAAGCTTCATCTGAAAAACAAAAGATTTGCGGATGATGTTCTTGAAATAATTGAAAAATACGGGATTGAGAAAAAATACATAGAGATAGAACTTACAGAATCTTCCGGATATGAGGATTTTGATGCTATGACTGAATTTGTAAACCGAATGAAATCTGAAAAAATCTACACTGCAATCGATGACTTCGGAACTGGTTATTCTTCACTCTCGATGCTTAAAGACCTTGATATTGACGTTGTAAAACTTGATAAGTCCTTCCTCAGCGGCGCCGAGGACAAAGCACATAAAAAGATGATTGAAAATGTTGTCCGCATGATTAACGACCTGCAAAGAAAGGTTATCTGTGAAGGTGTCGAAACCCGACAGCAGGCTGAATTTTTAAAAAGTGTTGAGTGCTATCTTGCTCAGGGATACCTGTATGACAAACCTCTGCCTCATGACGAATTTGAGCAGAGACTTCTAAACCCGTCATATAAAATAAAGTAAATAGTAAAAGACTGAGAAAATTCAAATTCTCAGTCTTTTTTATATCTCAACAACGCCAGTGTATCTTCAGCCCAGCTGTACTGAGACATGTATTCATCAATATATGATTTTCTCCATTTTCCCTGAAGATAATCATAATAATCACATATACAAATATTTTTATTTACTGAATAACAGTTGCTGGTATGAACAATTAATTCTCCGGCTCCGGCATTTTTCAGATCAGAAATAAGTGCACGCAAAATATTATCTGTATATTTCTGATAACTTCGGTCATATACGTGATCCTCAAAAATACACGCTGCAATTTGTTTTTTTGTACATGGCGTTCCCCTGTCGACAAGAAAAGCAAGTGCTTCACGTGACTTGCTCCTTCGAAATTTTACATAAGTTCCATTTACACATACGCAAAAATTCCCAAATGTTACTATTTCAATACTTGATGGATAGAGAAGGTTGGATAATTGTTCTTTAACTTTCTCCTGATCCAAAGGATTTATGATATAACCACTCGCATGAATTAAAAACGCTTTGCTCATATATTCAGCAGAATCCGAATAAAAAATTATATTTACTCTTGGATTAAACACTTTTATTTCTTTAAGTATTTCATACGGATCATTTTCATTTATACTTGTTTCAGAAAACAATACATCTATTCTTACTGCACCTGCAGTATTAATTGCCTCTTCAAGTGTCAAAGCTTCATACACTTCAGAAAACGGAGATATAATTTTCAGAATATTAAGCAGCTTTTCTTTATTGTTATGCATACTGCACAGAATCAATATATTCATAGAATTTTCAAAAAAATAAACAGGCACAGAATACTGCACCTGTTTATGAATAATCTGTATTACTTCTTAAGTTCGTCCATACACTTCTGACAGATGCTCTTGCCCTTGAAATCAAGGAGATCTTCATTATCGCCGCAGAGAACACATGTTGACTTAAACTTCTTAAGGATGATAGCATCCTGATCTACATAAATCTCAACGCTTTCTCTGTCATTAAGACCAAGAGTTCTTCTAAGTTCCTTTGGTAATACGATTCTTCCAAGTTCGTCTATCTTTCTTACAATTCCTGTTGATTTCATTATAAAATCCTCCTGAATAAATCTTAGTATACTAATATTATAAAGTATTTGTTGGAAAATGTCAATATTTACAGATATAAAAAATCAGCTAAAATTTTCCCTGTTAAATTTGTGAAAAATTACCTATATAAAAATATCTCTCTTTAAAACTTTTTTTAATTCAGAAAGCAGCAGCTCTGTCTTAATCGGCTTGGATATATGACCATTCATCCCTGCATCAAACGCATTTTTCCTGTCCTCTTCAAATGCATTCGCAGTTACTGCAATGACTGGAATAGAAGATTTCTTACTATTGTTCATTGCTCTGATTTTTCTGACAGCTTCATAACCATTCATATTTGGCATCTGGATATCCATAAGAATAAGACTATAATAATTATCAGAGGCTTTCTCAAGCATATTACAACACTCAAGTCCGTCCTTAGCATGTTCAACTACAAAACCTGCTTCTTCAAGTATTGTTATGCCTATTTCAGCATTAAGCTCGTTATCTTCAGCAAGAAGAATTCTCAAACCAGTTATGGAAAAATCATCGGAAACATCTGTATCATTCCGGACTTCCTGCGAATCGCGCCATACAAAATGATGCGGTAATTCAACTATAAACCTTGTTCCTGCTCCCGGCTGGCTGTCAACATTGATTTTTCCATTCATAAGTTCGACAAGTTTCTTTACAATCGGCATTCCAAGACCTGTTCCGGAAACCTTACTCTCTGTACTTGTATGTTCGCGTTCAAACTCCTCAAAAAGATGCGGCAGAAAATCTGCGGACATTCCAATGCCGTTGTCTGTTATAATAGTCCTGTACAAAGCCTGACCGATAATTTCAGCCGGCAGTTCCGTTATTTCTACTGTAATTTTACCTCCCGCAGGAGTATACTTTACTGCATTGCTGATAATATTTATAAAAATTTCTCTGGCTTTAGTTTCATCAATCATAATATCAGTATGCTCAATATCAATTTTGGTGATAAAATCAATATTTTTTTCCTCAATCTGTGTTTCAAACACAGAAAAAACCATTGAATAAAATTTATTAATATTCCAGCATGTCTCGTTTAGTGTCATTTTTCCACTTTCAATTCTCGCCATTTCCAGAACATTATTTATCAGAGAGAGCAGAAAGTCACTTGAGACCTTTATTTTATTGATATAATTCTCTGCTTTTTCTCTTTCATCAAGATGTTTATGAAGCAGGTCTGTAAAACCAATAATAGCGTTCATCGGTGTACGTATATCATGCGACATATTAAACAGGAAAACTGATTTTGCATTATTGGCCGTTTCAGCCATCTCAAGTGCGTCTTCAAGCAGTTTTTTCTGAGATTTTTCTTTTTGCATTATTTCATTTATATCCTTAAATCCTGCAATAATATAATCTGTATCAGGTATACGAACAAATCTGTACTGAAAATACATTGTCTCTTTGTTTTTCATTACACGATATGTTCCTATATACTGTTTTCTTTCAGAAAGCTCCCCTGTAACATTTTTTAGTTTAATCGATTCAGCAAGTGCTGCAGAATCTCCGGGATGTACACAGACACTAATGTATTTTTCACATACCTGCTTATACGGAAAAGACTTTTTTTTATTTCCGGACCCAACTGAAACAGTGCCTTCCAGTTTTAATGCTTCAGCTATTTCAGTTTTGGTATTTACAACAAATATACTTATGTAATCCTGATCAAGAGTGTTGATAATCTTAAGGCGCTCTTCAGTTTCAGCTAAAATTCTCCTGTTTTTTATATTTTCTCTTGTTATCAAAAACACAATACCGCCCACAACAATTACAAAAATCAAAGTAATGGTAAGGTAATACTTCTTGATAAAATCAAGAAATGAATATGATAAATCCGAATCAACATAACTGTACATAACATTTGATATGTATGGCTTATCAAGTGTACCAAGTCCGATATTGATAATGTCTCTTAATTCTTCATCTTTTGTTCCGATACAATATGAGATATCAGCATCAACAGGAAGAAGTTTAAATTCTGAGAAATCAAACTTTGCAAAGAGCGGATTCAAACGAACATTTGTAATTATTGTACATGTCGCCTTCCCGCTCTGTACTGCTCTAAGACAATCTTCACCGGTTTTCACATTAACGACATCACTGTCCGGGAATAAATTATCAACACAAAAACGCTGAACAGGTCTTGGGGTTATTGCAATTTTATCAAAAAGTGTATCACGGTAGTCACCTTTAAAAATTAATGCCACAGGAACTTTAATTATTTCCTGTGATTCAGACACACCGATTTTTTCATAGTTTTCCCTGTCATACACAAAAGGAAATGCTGCGTCAATCTTCCCTTCAACAAGTGCATTCTGCATATCAGCAGAACTTGAAAAGGATTGAAATTCAAAATTAATCCTGTCTTCCATATATATATTGCGAAAAATGTCACCCGTTATATCCTTTAACATTCCTGTAAGATTTCCGGATTCATCCTTATCACAAAACGGCAGATTTTTTTCTGTATATCCGATTTTTATTGTCGGATGGTTTTCAATCCACTCTATTTCCTTTTTATCAGTAACATATTGTTTACGAACAGAAGCAGAAATATTTTTTTCGCTGTGTTCAGGATTTATATATATAAATGACAGTATAGTGAAACAAATCAGAACTACAGTAATTGCTACCCTGATAATTGTATTATTTATTTTCATCAAACCCATATATCTTTTTTTCATTTTAATATACCGTTTCAATTATTTTTATGATTATGATTTCATTATATCATTTTTGCTTCCTCCGGTCAATAATAAATCACGAAACAAAACCGAAACAAAACTGATTTAAACAAAAAATATATATACAATTATTCTAAAAAATACGAATTAAAAATAGGCAATGTTTCAAAAGCGGTTAAATCACAAAGTTTTCACAAAATTTTCATCAAAAAAGCAATATTTTGATAGTCAAAAACTTGACAATGACTAAAAAAAATCATATAATAAGTACATAATACAAATTACTGGCATGTGTATTATACTAATTTAATGAATGGAGTAGATTGAATTATGAACGAAGAAATCAAAAATGTATACGTTAGCAGAATGGTAGAAAATCTTACAGTTCTGAGGGCAAAGTTAGGGGTTACACAGGCCGAACTTGCTGAGATTGCCGGTATCAGCAGACAGACCATCCTTTCAGTTGAAAAGAAGCAGAGAGGAATGACATGGAATATGTTTCTTGCACTTCTCTTTATCTTTACTTCAAACCCTGGAACAGCTCCCCTTATTGATTTATTTGAAATCAGAACTGACGAACTTATCAGCATTATCAACGGCAAGAAAAAGTAATATAATCAAAAAACCGATACGGATTTCATAATCTGCATCGGTTTTTTATTTAAGTTTTTTCAAAGTTCTGCTTTAAAGCTGAATCCAGCACAAAGGTTTCCTGTGGATATTCTATTTTACTACAGAATATCCTTTTTTTTTCATTGACAAATTTAATATTTTTATTATAATAATAAAAGACAAAGAGAGGAATTATATAAAAAAGGAGTTGAATATTTGAAATTAAAAATTCTTACCTTTATAATTATTATAACATTACCTTTGTTTTTTCTTTCGTGCGGGAAAAAAGACGAAAATCTGCTTGAACCGCAGGGACCATCTGAGATTATTCCGTCTGAGATAAAAAACAACCCGAATGTAATTTATTATTCAGAACAGACTGACTTTTCAGAAGAAAAAGAATTAGCAGTGTCCTACTGTATAACAATGGATTGTATTCTTCAGAATCCGGAACTTCCAACCGGATGTGAAATCACTGCACTGACAACCGTTCTTAATTACTTAGGATATAACGTAACAAAAACTGAAATGGCGAAAAATTATCTGAAAAAAGATTATATGGGGCGTGTCGGTTTCGATAAAGCTTTTATCGGTGACCCGACCTGGGATGAAGGCTATGGCTGCTTTGCACCTGTTATTGTTAATGCTGCTCAGAACTATCTGAACGAACATGATATGGAGTACAGTGCATGGGATATAAGCGGCAAAGAGCTGGAAGAACTTTTTGAATACATCAGCAGTGATATTCCTGTAATTGTCTGGGCGAGCATGGGGCTTATGGAAGTATATAAAAGGCCGGCGTTTGTGGATGCAGAAGGAAATCAGATATACTGGTATGACAATGAACACTGTGTTGTGCTCTGCGGATATGACCTTGAAGCTGAAACTGTAACTGTATGTGACCCTCTTGAAGGTATAGTTGACTATGACCTCGAACGTTTTAAGTACATATATGACAAACTCGAAAAACAGGCTGTCATAATTCAGTAGTAAACAAGCCTCCGGAAATATCCCGGAGGCTTGTTCATTTTATGCTGTTACGATACTGTTATCTTCCTGAAGTTTAAGTTTTTCAACTGCATTTTCTCTCATTTTGTACTTGAGAATTTTTCCGGCAGCATTCATCGGGAATGAATCCACGAAGTCAACATATCTCGGAACTTTATGCTTAGCCATATTGTTTCTTACATAGTCTTTGATTTCATCAGCATCTGATGTCTCGCCTTCCTTAAGAATAACGCAGGCCATAATTTCTTCGCCATACTGCTTATCCGGAACACCGATTACCTGTACATCACTTACCTTTGGATGAGTATAGATAAAATCTTCGATTTCCTTTGGATAAATGTTTTCGCCGCCTCTGATAATCATATCCTTAATACGGCCGGTAATCTTATAGTATCCTTCAGGAGTTCTTCTTGCAAGGTCACCTGTATGAAGCCATCCGTCTGCGTCAATAGCAGCTGCAGTTGCTTCAGGCATCTTATAGTAGCCCTTCATTATGTTGTAGCCTCTTGCTACGAATTCACCGTCTGTATTGTCCGGGAGATCTTCACCTGTCTCAGGATCGACAATCTTGCACTCAACACCGAACATTGCCTGTCCGACTGTATTTACACGAAGTTCAAGTGAGTCATCCGTCTTACTCATTGTACATCCCGGACTTGCTTCTGTCTGACCGTATGTGATACAAATTTCAGACATATTCATCTTGTCAACTACATCCTGCATAACCTTAACCGGACAAGGACTTCCGGCCATGATACCGGTTCTCATATGTGAGAAGTCAGTCTTTTCAAAATCCTGATGGCCAAGAAGAGCAATAAACATTGTAGGAACACCGTGGAATGCTGTAATCTTCTCACGATTGATACAGTCAAGTGATTTTCTTGGTGAAAAAGCTGTTATCGGAGACATTGTGGAGCCATGAGTCATACATGCTGTCATAGCGAGTACCATACCGAAACAGTGGAACATAGGTACCTGAATCATCATTCTGTCTGCTGTTGAAAGGTCCATACAGTCACCGATAGCCTTACCGTTGTTTACTACGTTGTAGTGAGTAAGCATAACACCCTTAGGGAATCCTGTAGTACCTGATGTGTACTGCATGTTGCAGACATCATCATATTCTATCTTGCTTCTCATGGTTTCAACTTCTGAGAGAGGTACTGTATCTGCAAGAGCAATAGCTTCATCCCATGTAAAACATCCGTCAACCTTTGTTCCTACTGTGATGACATTCTTAAGACACGGAAGTTTCTTTGACTTAAGCTTACCTGGTTCACATGTCTTTAATTCAGGACAAAGGCCTTCTATAATTTCTGTATAGCTTGTATCCTTATAGCCGTCTATCATAACAAGTGTATGAGTATCTGACTGCTTAAGAAGGTATTCTGCTTCATAAATCTTGTATGCTGTATTTACCGTAACAAGTACAGCACCAATTTTTGTTGTTGCCCAGAATGTGATATACCACTGTGGAACGTTTGTAGCCCAGATAGCAACATGGTCACCTCTTTTTACGCCGAGAGCGATAAGAGTTCTTGCAAATGTATCAACATCATCGCGGAACTGCGGGTATGTTCTTGTATAATCAAGTTCTGTATATCTGAAAGCGTACTGATCAGGAAATTCCTCACAGACTCTGTCAAGTACATCCGGAAATGTAGCTGCAACGAGCTTATTCTTTCTCCAGAGATATTTTCCTGTATTTCTGTTGTCACTTGGAAGCTCCTTATTTGCAGAAACTGCAAATCTTTTTCCGTATCCAGCAAAATGAGGGAATACAATACCTGCTTCTGAAAAGCTGCTTGAACCCCACTTTGACATCCATTCGAATGAAATATATCCGTCATAGCCTATTCCTTCGAGTTCTTCCCAGAAACTGTCAAGTGGAAGATCACCTTCACCCATAAGACAGAACTTAGGTTTTCCGTCCTCCATCACACTGTCTTTGGCATGGACATGTCTGATATATTTGCCGATATTTTCGATTGTCTTTTCAGGTGTTTCACCAAAATAACGATATGGGTGATGTACATCCCAGAGAACAGCAACATTTTCAGAATCTATTTTTGAAATAAGATTTCTGAGTCTTGATGTATCTGCATAAACACCATTTGTTTCAATAAGAACAGTAACATTTTTCTGAGCGGCATATGCTGCAAGTTCTTTAAACTTCTCAGCAATATAGTCATCATCAGCATCTGTTCCGTCAGGACCGGCTGCTTTGTCCGCCAGTACTCTTACATATGGTGAAGACACTTTCTCAGCAAGATCAATAAAGCCCTTTACTTCCGCAATATTCTCTTTTTCATTTTCTTTATACTTAAGGCAGCATCCTGATGAAACGCACGGAATTTCAATACTCATTTCACGAAGAAGTGAAACTGTTTTCTGTACTTTACTGTCTGAGAACTGTTTTGAGAACATCATATCAGCAAGCTGTCCCTGGCTTCTGAGTTCAATACCGTCATAACCAAAGTCCTTGGCCATAGAATAAACATCAGACCAGCTGAATCCGCTGCATGACCCTGTTGAAAAAGAAATTTTCATTATTTTTTTCCTCCGTTTTTTATGTCTGTAAAATTTAAAATCCCAATATATTTTCTATTATATCACAATTTTTAAAACTATACAACTGTAATTTAGCTTATATCAGGCAGATTTTTAAGATAAAACAAACCCCGGTAAATCCGGGGTGTTTTCTATTCCTTGTTTTTCCTGCAGAGAACATCATAAAGAAGTTCATTTCTTTCTGCAGCCGGTTCAAGAGGACTGTTCATATAAAGTCCAAATGATTCTTCATGATATGTATGATAATTATAGCTTATACTATATTCGTTAAAAATATCAATAACATCGGAAACCCACCTGTCTCCGCCCTTATTATCTTTAAAACTAAGAGTACCTGTTCCGAATTCGCCGCAGTATACCGGAACATTATATTTTTCAGAAAAATCTGCAAAGTGAGAAATATTCTTTCTGAGAAAATCCTTGTTAAGAAAGTAAATGGATTCAGCTTTCCATATATCAACACGAGGACGAATTGTAGCCTCTTCACTTGATCTTCTGACTCTGAAGTATCCACTGGCTTTATAGCTGCAGTCTTTTACAGGTCTGAAAAATCCTATAGAACCGCTTGCATCATCCGTTGTTCCTGAAACACGATAGCTTCCACCGCTCCTTCTGCCCTTTGAACTTATATATTCACCTGTGCCTATGTTATTGTTAGCCCAGAAATACATTGAACAGGAATCTTCAAAATCACTTTTGTAAATTATTCTTGTTCTGTTGCCATCAGTGTCATATTCAGTAATCGCTACATCGTCAACATAAACTGCACCATCTTCACCAAGCTCTCTTGCCTGAAAAACATAGCTGAGAATCTGATTGTCATCAGTAACAGTAACCGTGCTGCTTTCTACGTACTGCCATTCCCTGTTGTCAGGATCACACTGTTCGCCGTTAAATGTACCGGCATGCCAGCTTACACAGTCTGCAAATATGTCTTCTTCATTAGGATATACCTTATTAAACTCACTGGTATTGGACCATGACAGACCCTGGTGAGTAAATGTAAACGGATTATAGAAATGAAATTCGTAAACTATATTATCTGCTTCAGGAATCATAACAAAGTCGTTATCTGAACGGCTCCATTCAAGTTCATGTGTGTGTTCGTTCTGGAAAGTAAGAATCTTCTCTGCAAAAATGATATGATTTTTATCAGCTTCCCTGACTGATGAAACCATATTTCCGAGAAGTTTCTCCCACATTCTTCTTCCTTTTTCGTTATCATCTGACGGAACAACCGGTTCATTAAGTAAACCATAACCCACTATGCAGGGATCATCTTTGTATCTTTCCGCAATTGCCTTCCAGAGCGAACAAAGCCTCTTCTGGTTTTCCTCACTGGTCCAGAGTTCAGTTCCCTCTCCCTGTGACTGATATCCGCCCTGGGGATAGTGCATATTCAGTACAATTCGCATACCATTTTCTTTCGCCCATTCAAGATTCTGATCAATCCATTTGAATCCCGACTCTTTATATGTATAAGGATTACTGTCATCTTCAAACAGACCGTAATTCAGATAAAATCTTACAGAGTTAAATCCCATTTCTGAAAGTTCACGATAACTCTCTTTCACATGATGAGTATCATACGGCGGTTCACCTGGATTTGTCCAGACATTATTTCCGAATGCCATACCTTTCAGAAGATATTCCCTGCCGTTTTCATCTTTTAGTACTCTTCCCTCTGCTCGTATAAAACCTTTAAACGGATCCATACAGAAAATAGCCCCCCACGTCAATTAATCTGATAAACTATATATCCTTACGAAACACAACAAATATAAAAATACAAATCGCAATATTTGTTCTTTTTTCAAAAATAATAATATTCTGATTTTAACATATTTTTTTGTATATGTCAAGTTTTACAGAGTTCCTTTGCACAGCATTTTCCGGCCATCATGCCTGATGACCATGCCCATTCAAGATTATAGCCGCCGCACAATCCATCTACATCGAGGATCTCACCTGCAAGGTAAATGTCACGGAATTTTATCATACAGAGATTTTCATCCACTTCACTTCCTGCAATCCCCCCTGAAGTCACCTGGGCATTCTGCCATGATGAACAACCGGTTACTTTAAAGGTCATATTCTTTATAAGAAATGCAATTTCCGAAATTTCATTTTTTGTCAGAGTTGATATCAAATCATTAAGAGGCCGCTTAACGGCTTTCTTAACAATATAAACAGCAAGATTTTTTACAAATATTCCGTTAAGAAGTTCCTCAAGAGCAAATAATGCTCTTGTTTCTGCTGTTTCTTCAATAATTTTTTCAGTTTGCTTCAGACTCATTTCCGGCATTAAATCTGCTGACAGGAATAATTTTCCTTCATATTCAGAAAAAAGCCATGCAAGATTAAAAACGCATATTCCTGATATTGTGTTCTCTGTAAACTGAATTTCGCCGGATTCTTCCGCAAGAACAGTATTTCCTGAAAAAGCTGTTACTTTTCCATGAACACGTACCCCCTTGAGCCCTTTCAGGTCTTCCTGACTAACTCTGAGGGGTGCAACTGCCGGACATATTTTTTCAGTTTTTACTCCCATATCTCTGAACATTTTTATCGCTTTTCCGTCCGTACCGTTTGCCGGTGAAGCATATCCGCCGCAGGCTGCTATTAATTTTTTGCAGTTTATTTTCCTTCCGTCTGCAGAAGTAACAGTTATTCCGCTTTTGCCTTTTTCAATACCCACAGCTTCAAAGCCGCATATCTCAGATATATTTTCAGTTTTTAATTTCATTCTGAGTGCAGAAAGAACGGAATTTGCACTTCTGCTGTAAGGATAAATCCGTCCGGCTTCATCAGAAACGCACAATACTCCCATAGATTTAAAAAAGTCTTCAGTTTTCTGTGTTTTACTGATTATCTCCATAACATTGCGGACAGAGCCATGATATGCCTCTTTTGTAAGATTCATATTCGAAAGATTGCACCTGCCGTTTCCGGTTGACAGAATTTTTTTACCTGTTCTGTCAAGACGCTCTGCAATTATAACTTTCAGCTCAGGTGCAGTTTTTTTAGCTTCTATTGCGGCTGAAATTCCCGCAGCCCCTCCGCCAATAACGGCAATATCAGCTTTTATAACGTTTTCCAATTTCATTTTTCTCCTGTTACATATATTTCAATTACAGTTTAGCATAAAAATCTGAACAGTGTCAAGCTTTATGAAAATATCCTCCGGTAAATCCGAAGGATAATAAATCATTTGTTCTTTTCAGCATTGATTCTGTCAGCCAGATCGTTAAGATAAATCCATCTTTCAGTCTTGTTTTCAAGTTCTTCTTCAAGTTTAGCTTTTTTGTCCATAAGTTCCTGCAGTTTAACATAATCGCTTGTCTGCAAAGCCATTTCCTTTTCACATTCAGCTATCTGATTTTCAAGATTTTCTATGTCTGCATCTATTGTTTCATACTCTCTCTGTTCTTTGAACGAAAACTTCAGAGCATGCTGTTTTTTTACATTTCCTGTCTGTGGGTTTACTGTATGAACTGATTCCTTTTCAGTTTTCTTCTTTTCGGCGGCCTTTTCTGCATAGTCGCTGTAATTACCTGTATAGCATGAAACATGTCCGTTATCTTCAACTTCAAATATTGACTCTGCTGTTTTATCAAGATAATATCTGTCATGCGAAACAGATATAACAGCTCCAGGAAATTCTTCTATATAATCTTCAAGAATTCTCAGTGTTTCTATATCAAGATCATTTGTAGGCTCATCAAGAAGCAGAACATTCGGTGCCTCCATAAGAATGCTCAGAAGATAAAGTCTCCGTTTTTCACCACCGCTTAGTCTTCCGATAAGGCTCTGCTGAAGATCGGGATAAAACAGAAAACGTTCAAGCATCTGGGAGGCGGAAAATGTTCCTTCCGAAGTTTTTACAGAATCTGATATATCATGGATAAAGTCAAAAACTTTTTTATCCGGATCAAGTTCAGATGATGTCTGGGTAAAATATCCTGTTTTGACTGTTTCACCGGTTTCAACTTCTCCGCTGTCCGGTTTTATCCTTCCGGCAATCATATTCAGAAGAGTTGATTTTCCGGCACCGTTATGACCAATTATTCCTATACGGTCATTTCTGAGAACAATATATGAAAAATCGTCAATTACCTTACGCGAATTATAACTCTTTGATATATTTCTCAGTTCAATTGTTTTCTTTCCGAGTCTGCTTGAAAGAGCAGATATCTTTACAGTGTCATCATATTCAGGTGCACTCTGTTCCTTAAGAGCATGATATCGTTCTATTCTGTCCTTACTCTTGGTTCCTCTGGCTCTGGCAGCACGCATTATCCACTGATATTCACGTCTGAGAACTGACTGACGTTTTCTCTCGCTTGCTTCCGACATTTCTTCTCTCTGGGACTTAAGTTCAAGATACTTTGAGAAGTTTGCCTCATATGTATAAAGCTTTCCTCTGGAAAGTTCCGTAATCCTTGTAACTACCCTTTCAAGAAAATATCTGTCATGGGTTATCATCACAATGCCACCTGAAAACTTATTAAGCCGGTTTTCAAGCCATGTTACCATCTCACTGTCAAGATGGTTCGTTGGCTCGTCAAGAATAAGCACATCAGCCGGATGAATAAGAGCGGACGCAAGCGCTACCCTCTTGCGCTGTCCGCCTGAAAGTGTACTTATTTTTGCTGAAAAATCTGTAATTCCAAGTTTGTTCAGCATTGATCTGGCTTCATAGTCATGAACCTCACGGTATTCTGAAGGCATATCTGCAAGCACCTGTTCTATAACAGTAAATTCTCCGTTCATTTCAGGATCCTGAGGGAGATATGAAATCTGAAGATTAGGTTTTGAAGAGATATTTCCGCTGTCGGGATGAACTGTTCCGGCAAGAATTCTCAGAAGTGTGCTCTTGCCTGTTCCGTTTATTCCTATAATTCCTATTCTGTCTCCTTCGTTCAGATAAACTGAAACTCCGTCAAGCAGCTGCTTCATACCATAGTTTTTTGATATATTTTCTGCTGATAATAACATCAATGATTCTCCGTTTTTCTTGATTTCTGGGTTTTTATAACTTTAAGCCTTGAAAACTCTTCTCTTTCCTTCTCTTCAAGGCTGTCACTGATATACTTTGAAATATTCATAAATTTCGGAATAAGAATATTTTTAAGAGCATTGGCTCTCTTCTGTGTTTTCTTTATTGCAACTGCAAGTCTGTAAATTCCGTTTTCCACTTCGGCAAGCTTTGCTGTCATTTCCTTTACTCTTGCAAAGAGAATATATGCCTCATCAATACTGGAATCCGTATCATAAAATCCAAACGGTGCAACCGGAACTGACGGATTTATCGTGACTGCAGGAATATCAACACCCATAACACTCCTGTAACCTACTGATAAGGAAGTCTCAACCGGAACAGCTTTGGCAAATATCTCTACGACACCAAGCTGAACATTGGCTTCCTGAAGAGCACGATATGCATCTTCATATGTTTTTTCTATGCTTAATCTGATTTCATTTGCCGAATCAACAAGCTGCATCAGTTCCCTTATCAGAATATTTCTTTTTCTGTCCATGAGTTCATATCCGAGTCTGGACAACGCAAGATCCTTGCGCGCTTTTATAAGGTTTCCTTTGGTAGGGAAAATCTGTTCTGTCACTCAATCATCTCCTTAATCAAGAAATCTTTGTGCAGCATCTTCCACATATTTTTCGTCAAGTAATTTCTCATCAACACGATCAAGTTCTGATTTAGGAAGAAGAGATAACAGTGCCCAGCCAAGATCAAGAGTCTGGTCAATGGTTCTGTTCTCATCAAATCCCTGATTAATAAAATGCTTTTCAAACTGAATGCCAAATGCCATGTACTGCCTGTCAGTATCAGAAAGCTCCTCCTCACCAATAACCGCAGCAAGTGATCGTGCTTCCTGTACTTTTGCATAGCAGGCAAAAAGCTGATTTGCAACAGCACTGTGATCAGAACGTGTGTAACCCTCTCCTATACCGTCCTTCATAAGTCGGGAAAGTGACGGAAGGACAGAAATAGCAGGATAGATACCGGTCTGATCCAGGTTTCTGTCAAGAACTATCTGGCCCTCTGTTATATAGCCTGTAAGATCAGGAACCGGATGAGTAATATCATCATTCGGCATAGTAAGAATAGGAATCTGTGTAACACTTCCTGTTGAACCGTTTACTATACCAGCCCTCTCATAAAGTGAGGCAAGGTCTGAATAAAGATATCCCGGATATCCTTTTCTTCCCGGTATCTCTCCCTTTGATGAACTGAATTCACGAAGTGCTTCAGCATATGAAGTCATATCTGTAAGAATAACAAGTATGTGCATATTCTTTTCATATGCAAGATATTCTGCAGCTGTGAGAGCACATCTCGGAGTAAGAATTCTCTCGATTATCGGGTCATTTGCCAGGTTCATAAACATTACAACGTTCTGAAGAACGCCGCTTTCCTCAAAACTCTTTTTAAAATAATCAGCAACGTCATTTTTTACACCCATTGCACCGAAAACAACAGCAAATTCCTGACCGCTTTCATCTGCAATCTGAGCCTGTCTTACAAGCTGAACAGCAAGTTTATTGTGGGAAAGACCGGAACCTGAAAAGATAGGAAGTTTCTGTCCTCTGATAAGTGTCATAAGACAGTCAATAGATGAGATACCGGTTCTGATGTAGTTTCGGGGATAAGTTCTTGAAACAGGATTAAGAGGTTTTCCGTTAATATCCGCATATTTTTCCGGATAAATATACCCAAGATTGTCAATTGGCTTTCCTGCCCCGTTGAATATACGTCCAAGTATATCCTTTGACAGTGGAATTTCAAGCGGTTTACCTGCAAATGATGTTCTTGTATTAGTGAGAGAAAGTCCCTTTGTTCCTTCGAACACCTGAAGAATAACTTTGTCTCCGTCCATCTGAACTACTCGCCCGATACGTTCAGTACCGTCATCGAGTTTTATCGACGCAACTTCTTCAAACCCGACACCTTTGACATTTTCAAGTGCAATAAGCGGACCAGTGACCTGATTAAGTCCTATATACTGTATACTCATTCAGCAGCCCTCCATTCGTCATCTTCCTTTAAATTATCAAGAACCTCAGTTATTTCTCTGATATAGTTATCAAAAAGTTCAGGTTTATTATTTGGAATATCGTATTTCATTTTTATTACTTTTTCCATTATTCCTGATTTCACTATAAGGCTTACCGGCTTTCCTTCAGATATAATTCTCTTAGATTCAGAATAAAGATGGAGAATAGTTTTCATCATCAGAAGCTGCTTGGTAAGCGGAACGAAGGTATCATCTTTGTGATAAGCATTTTGCTGAAGAAATCCAACACGAACAACACGTGCAATTTCGATAATAAGCTTCTGATCATCAGGAAGAACATCGGAACCGATTAACTTTACTATTTCCATAAGTTTGTTCTCTTCAACAAGAATATTGGAAATCTCCTGACGACATTCCATAAAGTCCCCACCGGCATTTTTTCTGTAAAAATCAGAAAGATCATCTACATACTCACTGTAACTTGTTGTCCAGTTTATAGCAGGATAATGTCTTGCATATGCAAGAGATTTGTCAAGAGTCCAGAAGCAGCGTACAAATCGTTTTGTGTTCTGAGTAACAGGTTCGGAGAAGTCTGAACCCTGCGGTGAAACAGCTCCGATTACCGTAACTGACCCTTCCCTGCCTGAAAGAGTTTCCATATATCCGGCACGTTCGTAGAATTCAGAAAGTCGTGAAGGAAGATATGCCGGAAATCCTTCTTCAGCCGGCATCTCTTCAAGACGACCGGATATTTCCCTCAGTGCTTCCGCCCATCGTGATGTTGAATCGGCCATAATCGCAATATGATAACCCATATCACGATAATATTCCGCAAGTGTAATACCTGTATAAATAGAAGCTTCTCTGGCTGCAACAGGCATATTTGATGTATTCGCAATAAGAACCGTTCTGTCTGTAAGCGGTCTGTTTGTTTTGGGGTCAATCAGTTCTGAAAATTCTTCCAGAACCTGAGTCATTTCATTTCCTCGTTCTCCGCAGCCGATGTAGACAATTATATCAGCATCACACCACTTTGCCAGCTGATGCTGTGTCATAGTTTTACCTGTTCCGAATCCGCCAGGAATAGCTGCTGTACCACCTTTGGCAATCGGAAGAATAGTATCAATTACCCTCTGCCCTGTTATAAGCGGTTTTGAAATAAGTTTTCTTTCTGCAACCGGTCTTGGCTGTCTGATTGGCCACTTCTGGCACAGAGTAAGGGGAACTTCATTTCCCTTTTTATCTCTGATAACACATACTGTATCGTTGATTTTATAGAGTCCGTCTTTATTTACTGAGATAACTTCACCTTCAAGGAGAGGAGAAAGCATACAGTAATGCTTTATTACTGGTGTCTCCTGGCACTCAGCATATACCTGACCACCTTTAAGGTATTCCCCTTCAGATACTGTTATTACGGTTTCATATTCCTTTTCCGTGTCGAGTGATTCAACGTTAGCACCTTCAGCAATAAATGCACTGCCTGAAACTTCTTCAATTTTTTTCAGCGGTCTTTCAATTCCGTCAAAAATATTTGAAATAATACCCGGTCCGAGAGTTGCACACATTGGTGCTCCGGTCTGATATACCGGTTCTCCGACCTTTAATCCGGTTGTTGTTTCATATACCTGTATGGTAGTATATTCGCTGGTTATACCTATAACTTCACCTATAAGTTTCTTGTTTCCAACATACACCATTTCAAGCATTGAAAAATCTCTTGTATCCTTAACCTTAACAACCGGTCCGTTGATAGAAAATACAACGTTCTGCATACTGCACCCCCGATAACATTATTTTAAGCAAGCCGGTAATTCGAACCAAAGTTTTCTTTTTGTTCTTCAAGCATATTATCAATGGTTTTATTATTAAGCACCGATGTTGTCCTGTCATATACGGAAAGTCCACCGTAAACTATGCTTTTATCAGCTTCAAAAGAACAGTCATTACCTGTTATTTTTCTAAGTTCAGATTCATATTTTAAATCTTCTTCCCTTAAATACACGACACTGTTACGGTCTGTCGTTTCATTTTTCAGAAGATCTGAAAGATACTGAATATATTTTTCTGATTCAGTAAATTCTTTTAATTTTTCGTCTACAGAAGAAAAAATCTTCTCAACAAGTTCCTCACGGTGCGTAAGAACCTTTATTCTTGCTTCCTGTTCTGCCTTTGATACAGCCATTTTGCTTTTGTATTTTTCTTCAGCTACACAGGCTTTTATTTTACTGTAGGCAGTGTTAAGTGCTTCATTTTCTGTTTTCTCAAGAATTTCTTTTCTGCTTTTATCGGCCTGTTTTCTTATTTTTTTTATTTTATTGTCTACTTCGGCATTTACTGCCGCAATAAATTCTTTAAGATTACTGTCATTCATACAGTTACTCCCTTTCCATTGTATTCAAAAAGCAGACATCCATCTGCCATTATATTCTGATGCCGATTGCTTCACGAACATATTGTGCGATGGATGTCGAAATATGAGATGAGCCATGTCTGTCAGGAATCTCAACTATAAGAGGGTATTTACGGTTGAGTTTAAGATCGTATACAAGATCGGATGATTCTTCAATAAGCTTCTGAGTAATAAGTATAACTGCATTTTCACTGTCCTGAAGAGCTTTATTCAGAGCATCTCTGACCTCATGCTTCTCGTGAACAACGACACCCTCTATCCCGCTGAGTCTCATTCCCATAAGTGTATCAATATTATCACTGATAAGAAAAAACTTCATATAATATCAAACCTTACCGATAATCATAAATGCAATAATAAATCCGTAAAGTGCTACACCCTCACCAAGAGCAACAAAGATAAGTGACTTGGCAAATGACTTTGGTTCTTCTGCTACTGCACCGATAGCTGCAGGCGCACCTGAAGCAACTGCAATACCGCATCCGATAGAACCAAGACCGACTGCAAGAGCAGCTGCGATATATGCAAGACCTGCATTACTGTTTACTGCCTGTGCCGCAGCTTCGGCAGTCTCAGCACTGATTAATCCGCCAATCGGGAAAATCACTGCAAGAGCCATAACTGCAAAAAATGAACAAAGGTTAAGAATTATTGCATTTTTGGCTTTCTTAGGTGATTTTTTTCTGCTGAAAAGGGCAATAAACGGTAATGAGATGATGCAAAGAACCAAAAGCGGCATTAAAGCAATTTCTAAAAAATTCATGATATTTTTCTCCATTTCTGTATTAATCTAATTCAGGGCTGTATTTAACTGATACAGGCTCAAACGGTTTCCCGTCTCCGTCGTAGCATCTTGAGAATATTTCGTAAAACTCAAGTCTCAGAACCTGTATACCGGAAAGCATACCCTCCATACCTATTACAAATATATTTCCCAGTACAACTATCACAGGTGATGCTCCCTGAAACATTTCAGACAGAAGCATTACAACTGACATCATTGCTGCGTGTGAAAGAACAAATCCACCTATTCTGACAAATGAAAGTGTGTTTGTTACATATCCAAGAAGGAACTCAAACACTTCAAAGAAATTTGAAGCAATAAAGTCTCCCACTCCTTCTGATTTAAACTTCCTGCCGCTTACCATACATCCAAGTGGTTCCCTGAAAAGCATGATTACAAGAGGAAGAACAATTAAAAATATGATAAAAACCGGAGTGAAAACATTTTTCTGATAAATCAGAAGGGAAACCGCTGCATAAAGAATCGAAGAATAGAATACAAGTCCCGCGACACCATTATTTCCGAATAGCGCCTGATCATATTCTTTTTTCTTAAATGTCGTAACAATGTTAATGATTATTGATATCAGAATAAGCACAACACCAATTGCTATTGCAGCACCAAGAACAACATTGACATTTTCCATTGCCTCAAAAGGCTTTTCTTCGAAACCAAGAGCTCTGTACAACGGATCCAGGGCATGTTCAAATCCGAATACGGATCCGAAAATCAACCCGAAAAATGCACTGGAAAGACCTATTCGCGATATAACAGCACAAAGCTTGTTTCCGGTTTTTTTATAGAGAATACTTCCCAGAACTGAGATAACAAGACCTTGTCCCAAATCGCCGAACATAATACCAAAGAGTATAGTATAAGTTACTGCAACAAGTGTGGTCGGATTAAAACCATCATACGAAGGCAGCCCGTACATCTCAACGAAGAGTGAAAACGGATTTGTAAATCTGTTGTTTTTCAGCCTGACAGGTATCTGAAGATTTACATCGGAATCAGGAGGTCTGATATCAACGGAAACACCGGATATCTTTCTGATTGATTCAGAAAATCCTTCTGATTCTTTTTCCGGAACAAATCCTACCATAATGAAATTATTTTTCATTACTGATACTTTTGAACGCAGCTCAAAACAATCATGAGAATATCTCAGTCTGCAGAACACCTTATTAATTCTTTCTTTTTCAGATTCGATAAGATTCTTTCTGCATTTTTCAAGTTTTTCAGCTCTCTCTCTTGCTTCAGCATATTTCCGGTTTACATCTTCTGTTTCTTTCTCAGGTTTTCCTGTTACATAGTCAGGAAGCCATATTCTTTCAAAATATAAATCGGAAAAAATCTTGTCAGCTTTTTTCAGTAAGTCTATAGGAGCAAAATACATTCCCCAGTAATAATCCTTATCTACATCGTAATACACAAACGTAAAAGAATCATTACCATAATATTCAAGCTTGCTGTAACTGTCAACGGGAAGTTTACCAAATCTGACATGAATATGTTTACAGCTGAAAAGCTTTTCCATATCTATATCCATTCCGTGAAGATGCTTCAGCTGAGCAATAATCTGTTCATACTGAAGTATGCTGTTTTTGGTTTCAGTCATCTCTTCAGTAATAACTTTCATTTTTTCACTTATTTCAGAAACATACTCGGAAAGCGACTCAAAAGGTTCGGAAATAATATCTTCGAAGTCAGTTTCATGAAACTCTATCTCACCATCAAAGTTCACAGATACTAATCTCTCAAGTATTTCTCTGTACGGATTCTCCTCATGAAGAAGTGAAAATCCCGTATTGTCCGTATCAGAAACCGCAGATGCAGATTCTATATGAAAACATTTGCTGTCGATACATTTTTCAATAACCGCATCAAGATTTTTCAGCTTACCCGCAATATTTACAAGCTGCATTTTTTCAATTGACATATAACCCCTCCTCTTCCAGTTATTAATGTTATGATTTTAAGTAGGTATAATCATACTCAGGATACTGTCACTGCTTCTTCCGTATCTTATACCTTCAATAATCGTAATAATATTTTTAACTTCTACATCATTTAAAAATACAAGTGAATAAATACTTACTGCTGCACTTTGCGAAAAAGCAAGTGCTTTCCGTGCCATCCTGCTCTGAATCTTTCTTATCTGAATTTCAAAATCCCCGGTTTGTTCAAAATCAATATCCTTACCGTAATAAGTTTTAGAAAAAGCACTAAGGAAATCTTCGCTGCTTTCATTTTCAAAAAGTTCAGCTCTTACTTTCCTGCTTAGTTTTTTATAAAACGGAAGAAGTCTGGTTTCAATCTCATCGCTGGAAAGTCCGTAGTGCTTCTTCATACGATATGCATTTATTATATTGATCAGATCAATCTGAGTCCTGATAAGATCAAGAAGTTCACTGGCAACAGACTTCGGAAAATCTTTTTTTACAGTATCAGTAAGCCACTGATAATAAAATGTTCTTAATTTTATTTCACAGCTAAGATAATCGACATGTCCTTTTTCATCAGAAGGAACAGTTTTCAGAACATTGTAATATCCTGTATGCCGAACAACTAAAAGAATATCCTTCATACTTTCAGCTTTCGCAAGTTCAATAAGATTGATCTGTGTTTTACCAATCAGATATGCCGGCATGGCCGATATATATTCATCACTTGAGTCTGCATTAATATGAAGGATAATACTTAATATTTCACGGATTTCAGATAAAACGATGAGATAATTATAAAACTGTTCTTTTCCAAGCTGCTGAAAATCGCACATATTAATGTATCTGTCAAATGAATATCTGCGTATAACCGATTCAAGATGCCCTCGGTGAACTGTCGCGGTATTAATGTTTGCAAGAGCCGAAGCATACTGTGTATTCTTTTTCAGATACTCCGCTACTTCCGAAACACTGTTTTTTCCTGCAAGTTCCCTGTAATCTGCATCAGAAAGTCTTTTCCCGTGCATGGCTCTTGTTCTGGCAACGGTTGCATTTGTAGTATACTTTATCAACTCACTCACCTACTATAGCACGAAAAATACTGTCTTCGATTGATAAGTGCTGTTTGTTAAAAGCCTCATCAAGCTGGCTTATTTTCTCATTGCATTCTTTATCTATTCCTGCCAGAATTTCACGTGTTTCATCCTGATGAAATTTGCGGATTTCTGACATTCTTTTTTCGGCTTTTATTCTTAAATCTTCTTTCAGACTGGCAGCTTCTCTTTCAGTATTTTCTCTGAGTTTTTCACTGGCAGATTCAGCGTCGCAAAGACGCTGATCAGCCATGCTGTCGATTTCTATTATTTTATTTACCAGGTTTTCCATCATAATACCCCGTGAAAAAGTTCAGTTAATTTTTTTAGTTTTTAACGCTGTGCATTGGTGCCGGCAGTCTTCCGCCTCTTGCGATAAACTTTTCAGCAGATCCGCTGTGGAGTTTCATAACCGGAGCATGTCCAAGAAGTCCGCCAAATTCGAGAACGTCGCCTTCTTTTTTACCTACTGCCGGAATTACTCTCACTGCAGTTGTCTTGTTGTTTACCATACCAATACAGGCTTCATCAGCAATAATAGCAGAAATAGTCGAAGGTGGTGTTTCTCCCGGAATAACAATCATATCAAGACCTACTGAGCATACAGCTGTCATGGCTTCAAGCTTGTCAAGCTGAAGAACACCTGATTCTGCAGCAGCAATCATACCAGCATCTTCCGAAACCGGTATAAAGGCACCTGAAAGTCCTCCGATATGTGAAGATGCCATTACGCCGCCTTTTTTTACTGCGTCATTAAGAAGTGCAAGTGCAGCTGTCGTACCGTGAATACCGCAGGTTTCAAGACCAAGCTCTTCAAGAATATAGGCAACACTGTCACCTACTGCAGGAGTCGGAGCAAGTGAAAGATCAACAATTCCAAACGGAACACCAAGCATCTGCGATGCTCTTGAACCAACGAGCTGACCCATACGTGTGATCTTAAATGCTGTCTTTTTGATTACATCAGCAATCTGAGAAATATCAGCATCAGGATACTTTGCAACAGCAGCACGTACTACACCAGGACCTGATACACCGACGTTTATTACGCAGTCAGGTTCACCCACACCATGGAAAGCACCTGCCATAAACGGATTATCTTCTACTGCATTGCAGAAAACAACAAGCTTTGCAGGACCGATACAGTCACGGTCAGCTGTAATCTCTGCAGATTCCTTAACTATCTTTCCCATAAGTGCTACAGCGTCCATATTGATACCGGTACGTGTAGATCCAACGTTTACAGATGAACAGATATTTGAAGTTCTTGAAAGTGCTTCCGGAATAGAGTTAATAAGCTCAAGATCTCCGGCACTGAAGCCCTTCTGAACAAGTGCTGAATAACCGCCGATGAAGTTTACACCGCATGTGTCTGCAGCCTTCTGAAGAGTAAGAGCAAACTTTACAGGCTCCTTCCTGTCACATGCTGCACAGATCATTGAGATAGGTGTTACGGAAATTCTCTTGTTGATAATCGGAATTCCGTATTCCTTTTCAATCTGTTCACCGGTCTTTACAAGATTTGCAGCCTTTGTCACTATCTTGTTATAGACTTTTTCACATGCCTTATCAATATCGCTGTCGATACAGTCAAGCAGTGAAATCCCCATTGTTATAGTTCTGATATCAAGACATTCATCCTGAATCATTCGGATGGTTTCAAGTATATCGTATGCATTTAACATTTATAATTTCTCCTTTAATCAGATCTTGTGCATGGAATTAAAAATGTCCTCATGCATTGTATGTATAGATAATTTAAGTTCTTCGCCAAGTGCTGTCATCTCATCAGCGAGAATTACGAAGTCCCTGTTAAGTGCTGAAATATCAACAAGCATGATCATTGCGAAAAGATCCTGCATAACAGACTGTGTAACTTCAATTACGTTTGCATTGTACTTTGTACAAACAGAACTTACCCTGGCTAAAATACCTACATTATCTTTACCTATAACAGTAATAACTGCTCTCATTATATAATCCTCCGATTTACATATATTTTTTCCACTTATATATTATAACACAATCATTCTGAAAATAAAAGCTTTTATCCAAAAATTTTTTGGATAAATCTGTTTAACAAAAAACAGGGAGTTATATCTGAAAATGATATAACTCCCTGTTAAACTCTGTATTGTTATAATGCTGTCACGAAATCAATCAGAATTTAGTGATTACTCTCTTAACATACTGAAGCATTCTTGCAAGATCTGCTGTCAGGATTCTTCCGTCCTTGTCTACATCCGCAGCCTTAATCTGTACGTCACTGAAATCTCTGTTGTCGCCTATCACATAAAGTGATACATATGTAACGTCTGTGATATCAACAACGCCGTTAAGATTTACGTCTCCGAGGAGGAAATCTTCTGATGAGTCAGCAGTTGTCTGTTCAGGAGTTTCTGTAGTTGTAACAGTTGTTACTTCCGGTTCAGATACTGTTGTCTGTACAGGTTCTGATGTTGTAACTGCCGGTGTTGTTTCTGAAACTGTTGTTTCAGCAGGTATTTCAGGAGCGTCAGCCTTTACAGAAAGAACATCAGCAATAAGTGCTGTAAGAGGTGAGTTCCAGTAAATTGTAACTTCGTTTGTTGAGTAGCTGTCTGCATGGTCAATATAGCACTTTGCAGGAGCTGCATCCTTAAGGTAAGCCTTTGCAATGTTGTCTTCGAGTGCAGCGTCAGGACCGCCCACAAGCATACCAGGAACTGTTACGCCTGCAACTCTTGATGGTCTGTGGTGCGGATTCTCAGAATACTTTGTACCGTAACCTGTTACAAAGCAATTTCCGAGAGGGTTTTTACCGAGAAGGTAGTTAAGCTGTTCAGCAGCTGCTTCCTTGTAACCCTTACCGGATTCAATCTTTTCTGCGAGACTGAGAAGCATACCGTAGTTAGCTACGTCCATATTACAACCCCAGAAATACTTCTGAACCTCTGTCTTTGCATCTATACCAAGAGCTTCACCATATGGATTTACCTTAGTTGAAAGGTTAAGAAGCTGATTTGCTCTGTCAAGAACTGCTGCTTCAATCTTTGACTTTAATTCAGCATTCTGTTTTGAGCTGTCCATTGAAAGATATGCGAATGAACCATATTCGCCCATATCTGACCAGCCAAGACCTGTTTTAGCAGCGAGCTGCTTTACAGCATCTTCGTATTTGCTTTCGCCTGTAGCACTGAGCATCTGTGCAGCAGCCCAGTATCTTTCATCCTTATCGTTATTCTTAAAGTCTGCGTAGTCACCTGTTGTGATATCCACCTTAGGATCTACGAATACATAGTTCGGATTTGCTTCAAGATAGCCCCATGCAGCCTTTGCAGCATCAAGACACTTACCAGCAAAATCCTTGTCGATATCCTTGAAGTTTTCATACGCCATAGCCATTGAAGCACAGAAATCTGCTGTAGCTGTTGAAGAAACAGGTGTAACAAAGAGTTCGTCGGTTTCTTCTTCAGGACCTACTGTACCCGGGAACTGAGCACATGAAACCTTGTGATAAACACCACCTGTCTTCTTGTCCTGCATCTTAAGCATCCATTCAAGTTCATAACGTGCTTCATCAAGAATATCAGCAACACCGTTACCGCTTTCAGGAATACCTGTTGAATCACCGAAAAGATCCTTGTTTTCGTTATATGCAATGAAAAGATCCGCTATTGTCTTTGCAGCAGGAACAACGTATCTGCCGTAGTCACCGGCATCGTGCCATCCGCCTGTTACATCAATCTTTTCATTTGTCTTATAAATTGTTGCCATTGAATCATGACATGCAGGGTGTGAAATAGATGTACTCTTTACTTCGCATCCGCATCTCTGTGTGTAGAGCATGTATACTGTTTCATCAAGAAGTTTGTTGTAAACTTTCTCTCCGATTTCGAATTCGTATGATTCAGCACTGCCCCATACAACTTTATATTTACCAGGAGTCTTAACTGAACTGAAATCTGCATAGTAGTTTGTTTCTGCAGCTGATTTGTTTTCTACTGGTGCTGAAATCTTGCCTTCGAAAACTTCCTTGCCTGAAGCATCAACAACCTTAAATGAATCAGAGAGCTTTTCGCCACGGAGAACTGCAACCTTCTGTGCATCAGGGAGATATCCGAGCTGATTTGTAAGTACAGGTGCTTCTTCCTGCTGGAATGTGCTGTAATCTACCTGACTGTCATCAATAACTTCAACTTTAATATTGTCAACATAGAAATGATGAGCACCAAGATTTTTGTCAGCATCAGCTTTCTGATTACCCATGTTGAAACAGAGTTTTGAGCAGATATCAGAATCATACTCCATAGTAAATTCCTTTTCTACTGTCTGCCATTCTGTTGTAACATCACAGTCTGTCCATACATACGATGTATAGTCTCCGCCGTCCATCTGAATCAGTGCTTCTGTGTATCTTTCAACGTCACTCTTTATATCAAAGCTAAGCTTGTAAACACCGTTCTTGTAAAGCGGAATAATAGCATGATTGAGCTGAACGCCGTAGTTAAGTGTACCTACGTTCGTAATGTTAACATCAAGAGCGCCATCCTTTGAAGAAAGTGTTGCTACTGCGCCGCCTGCAAGGTAAAGTCCGTAACCCTTGGTTGAACTGCAGTCAGGTGTTTCGATTAAGTTCTGTCCAACCTTGCTTCCTGCTGCGTAAACAATGCTGTTCTTTGCAGAATCCTTAACATTTGATACTGAAGGAAACATTGCTGCTGACATCATTGCTGCAGAAAGACAAACTGCAGCTGCTTTAATTGCAAATTTGTTCATTAAAAAACCTCCATTTAACTTTGCACATCACACAATCAGCCCGGACTCTGAAACAATAGTACAATGTGCAACTAACCTCTTAATTAAATTTTTGTTAAAACCAAATAAACCAGAGCCCGATTAAACATTCATACTTGTCAATGATTTCATTATACAGCATCAAAAAATGGTTTTCAATGATATATTCTGCAATATTAATATATTATTCTGCAAATTAATCAGTGGATTACAAAAAAGCAGATGGATTTTATGTCATCCATCTGCCTTATAATGAAAATTGTATTATTTTTTAAAATTTCGTATCAGACTTGTAAATGCTTCTGAGTATTTATCGGCCTTTGCTTCACCAACTCCGGATACATTCAGGAATTCTTCCCTTGTAACGGGCATCTTTCTGCACATATCACGAAGAGCAGCGTCTGCAAACACAATATACGCCGGAACACTTGATTCCATTGCGAGTTTGTTTCTGAGAACACGAAGTTCCGAAAAGAGAGCATCATCATAATCAAATTTGTCGTATGTATTTTTTTCCAGAGTTTTTTTCTTTGTATTTTTTTCTTCCTTTGGAAGCTTCATGGATATCTTTACATTTCCCTTCAGGAGTTCAGCAGACTTTGCAGTCATTTTTACAACTGAATAATCACCTTCTGAAAGAACAAGATATCCCTTTTCTATGAGATAATCCATAATAGAACAGATTCGATGTACAGTCTCTCCCGACATTATTCCGTACGTAGAAAGTGTATCCAGTCCCTGTGACAGAATTTTCTGATTTTTGCTCCCGTGCAGGATATCTGCAATCATAATTCTTCCGAAACTCCTGTTTCTCTGTGCTATTCTGTACACACATGATACAATCTTCTGAGCTTCTGTCGTTACATCAGCTGTTTCAAAATTTCCGCTGCAGTTGCTGCAGTTTCCACAGAATGAAGAAGATTTTTCTCCGAAATAACGAAGCATGTATTCCCTCAGACATTCATTTGTAGTACAGTAAAACGTCATGTACTTTAAACGTTCCTTGTCTTTTTCCCTTACAGACTCCTTCATCTCATCAGTAAATTCTTCGTTCACGTCGCTGCCCTTTTCAATAAGAAACTGGTTAAGTCTTACATCGGCACCGCTGTAAAGAAGTGTACAGACAGCCTCTTCACCGTCACGTCCGGCTCTTCCTGCTTCCTGATAATAGCTTTCAAGATTTTTGGGCATATTGTAGTGTATTACAAAAGATATATTTGATTTATCAATACCCATTCCAAAGGCATTTGTAGCCACCATAACGGTTTTTCTGTCATATATAAAGTCATCCTGATTTTCTGCACGTTCCGCATCAGACAATCCGGCATGATATCGGGTAACAGAAAATCCGTATTTATCCAGCATATCGCAGAGCTGTTCAACATTTTTTCTTGTGGAACAATAGATTATCCCGCTTCTGCCCTTGTATTCGCGGAGAAGATTCAGTACTGCCCTGTCTTTGTCTTTTGGTTTTTCAACCGCAAACCGAAGATTTTTTCTGTCAAAACCAGTGGTGATTACAAAAGGATCATTCTGTCTCAGGATGAGACTGATATCAGTTTTTACTTCCTTTGTAGCAGTTGCAGTAAATGCACTGAGAACAGGTCTGTAATCAAGCGAATCCATAAAATCTGCTATTTTCAGATAACTCGGCCTGAAGTCCTGACCCCACTGAGACACGCAGTGTGCTTCATCTACTGTAACCATTGAGATATGAACATTCTCGGAAAGCTTTATAAAATCCTCAGAAGAAAGCCGTTCAGGAGCAACGTACAAAATCTTATACTCATTGTTAATGGCTGCTTCCATTGTTCTGTAATATTCCGCTGCAGTCATTGAACTGTTTATATATGCTGCACTTATTCCCGACTCACGGAGAGAAATAACCTGATCCTGCATAAGCGAAATTAACGGAGAGATGACAAGTGTAATTCCTTCCATCATCAAGGCCGGAACCTGATAGCACACTGACTTTCCGGCACCGGTAGGCATTATGCCGAGAACATCTCTTCCGGCAAGAATATTATCAATCAGTTCAGACTGTCCGCTGCGAAAATCAGTATGTCCGAAATGCTTTTTCAGTATATCTCTCTTGTCCAATTACCATCTCTCCGTTTTATTTTTTACTTTTTCTTCTTTTTAAATATTCCTTTTACCAGTGTAACAAGACCGTTTACAAGACCAATAAGCACAAGCAGACCTACTACTCCGGCACCGATATATGCGCATATATCCTTAATCTTTGCCTTGGCCTTTTCTGCAAAGCTCAGATCTGAATCATCATCCTTATCCTTTGACACTTCCTTCGTGTCCTTATCATCGTCATTGTTTGTTTTCTTCTTTTCTGTTACCGGCTTTTCTTCCTTCTCATTATCTTCTTCATCATCTGAACCGTCATCATATTTAAGAGCACCGACTTCTCTTATCGGCTCATCTGTAAAGAAACCTGTCATCCAGGCAAGAGGTGCATTCCAGTTAATTGTACATTCATTTGTACACCATGCTTCAATATGGTCAACATAGCAGAGCTGAGGAGCATTTTCTCCCGGATTCCATCCAAGACCCTTTACCCATGGATCCTGAAGACCTGAGTTAGGTCCGCCCACAAGTACACCGTCAGGGGCTGAAGGAAACTGATTATCAACCTGATTTGACCACCAGCGGTGATGAGGATTTTCCGAACTGTGCGTACCATATCCTGTTACATAACAGTTGTCAAGAGGATTTCTTCCCATTATGTAGTCCAGTGCTGTTTTTGCACCGTCAAGATATTTGTCATTTTCAGTAAGGTCATACGCATAAGCCATAATGATAGCTGTATTTACTACAAATGAGTTTGAACCCCACGGATATCCTTCTATTTTGCTGCCGTCCTTTGTTGTTACTTCTGAAGCCCTTATCGGAATTCCATATCCCTGTTCGCCCTCAATATCAATATAGTATTCGGAGGCGTCTTCAAAATTCTTTGTGATTTCCTTGATTTCCTTATCGGAAAGTCCTTCCTGAACAGTTGCAAGAGACATTGTACCGAGTGCAGCAACATTTCCCCAGTCAAAACTTCCGACTGTTCCGTTGTCTTCACCGCCGTTAAGTTCTGTTTCTACAGAAAACGCATACTTTGAGTCTGTAAGATCCCTGTAATAGTCCTCGTTCCCTGTTGCAAGATAAAGTTCTGAAGCCGCCCAGTAGAATTCATCATCTACATTATCGTCACCATATGCCCCGCCGCCTATTGATTCATCAAGAGGTGCGAACATTGAAGGATTATCGAGAGCTGCCTTGTAAGCTTTTTCTGCATTTTCAAGGCATGTATCAGCAAAGTCTTTATCAAAATCCTTCCAGAGTCTGTATCCCTGTGCGGCACAGGCAGCCAGGTTCAGTGTCGCAGCTGTCGTCGGAGGTTTTATGATACGAACCTTGTCATCATCAGCCGGAGCAACAGCAAGTGCTGTCCACTTTTCATCGTGCACCTTGTGATGTACCATTCCGGCATATTTGTAATTATCCGGAACCATCATGGTCATCATCCATTCAAGCTCAACTCTTGATTCATCAAGAATATCAGGGATACCATTTCCGCTCTCAGGAATATTAAGTGCACCGTCTCCGTAGAGATCCTGATTAACATCGTCATTATGAAGCGAACGTTCATACTGATTCTGCATTGTCCAGAGCGAAACTCCGCCGTTTACAACATATTTTCCGTGGTCTCCGGCATCGTACCATCCGCCTGTTACATCGAGTGAATAGCTGTCCGAATATCCCCATACAAGCTCTGTAGCACAGTTATCAGGATTATGTCCTGCAGCACGGGCAAGTGTATTTGCATCGCCTGATGAAATATACTGACTTTCTATCGGAACACCGCTTCTGTTCTGATAGAAATAGTTAAGTGAATCATAAAGCATATTTGCATACAGATTATTTTTAATTGAAAATTCACGGCTCTCTGCATCATCTGCCACAAGATAATAGCCTTCGCCCTCTTCATCAAATTCAGAAAAATCAATAAGATGAACCTCGTCACCGGAATCAGCATCAAAACCCATTGGCTCTGACTTGCCACCGTATACTTTCTTTCCGTCAGAATCTCTGAGTTCAAATTTTACTGATTTTGAAGAATCAGAAAGAAGAGTAGCCTTCTTTTCACCCTCAGGAAAATATCCAATCTGATTTGTTATGATTCCGGCTCTGTCCCACTTCTCTTCTGCAACATAGTCATTTTCATCGCTGGTCTTATCAACCAGAGACATGTTATCAAATTTGATAACTGTACCCGCCGGGAAACATCCACCCTGAGTATACTGACCGTCACCGCCAAGATGGAATGCCCACTCTGCGACTTCCATGCTCTGCGATGTGGTAAATGTCATGTTTACTTTCTTTGGCTTGTTTGCCTCAAGAGGAATCATTCCCCAGTTGGCGCCAAAATCTCCGTCATTTGTATTGCTGTGCCAGAGTTCGACATCACCGTCAAGGTTACCAATTTTTGTGTAGTACTGTCCGGCATTGCTGGCAGTTATCTCGTATGATATTTCATACTGATGTCCTGCAACAATCTTCAGTCCTCTGTGTCTGAACTGACAGTCCCATCTGTCTTCTCCTCCGTTTGAAGCTCCGCCCGGATTAACGATTGTTATCTGGTAGCATCCGTCCTTGATTTCAAAATCCATCTTACCTGTTTCTGATTCACAGATATGCCACGGAAGGCCTACTCCGTCATCAAAGTTCAGCTGACCAAGCTGCTGACCTGCATAAACTGTTTCGCCAGCGTATGGCGAAAAAATATACGAGGAGCAAACTGAAAGCGCCATTATTCCGGCTACTGCAATTGATGTAAACGATTTAATCTTACTCATTTTTTTATCCTTTCATTATGATATATAATTTAATACGCTTGTTCTTGTTAATTTATCCCGTCTGTATATAATAAAACCCTTACACACTTTTATATTATAACGTTTTACACATACAAAAGTAAATAGTTAAGCATATTTTTATATAAAATAATAATTGAAAAGCTCGCCGGGAAATGAGATTTGTTTATTTTAATTAATCTTGTAAACAATAATTTAATATAAATTTAAGTAGAAGCTGTATTCCGACCGGAATACAGCTTCTGAAAAATATGACTACTGCTTCGCAGCTATTTTATACTCGTCACCATCACGATAATACGGACATTTTTTATAATGTCCCTGAAGGAGTCTGGAATACTCATCCTCGTCTATGTTCATTTCACAGACATATGCTTCCCATTCCTCATCATATGAATAATATGCACATGTATCACAATCGTTCATACAATAATAATCTCCTATAAATCAAATATCATTTCTGATTATATCATCATATGTTTCTCTCTTCACAACAATTCTGTCTGATTCAGAATTTACAAATACAACTGCCGGTTTGCAGAGTCTGTTGTAGTTTGATGACATAGAGTAGTTATACGCACCTGTAGCGCAGACTGCAATTATATCACCCGGTTCACAGTGCTGGAGCGGCATATTTTCACCAATCATATCACCTGTTTCGCAGCATTTGCCGGCTATAGTAACCTTCTCTGTCTTTGGTTCAGAGGCTTTGTTTGCAACAACTGCATCATATTCTGACTGGTAAAGAATATATCTTGGATTATCACACATACCGCCGTCAACGGAAATATAGGTTCTGATATTCGGTATAATCTTTCTTCCGCCTGCTCTGTAGAGAGTAATACCTGCAGAACCAACTACTGAACGACCCGGTTCAATAAGAATAAACGGTCTTGTAATGTTATTCTCTTTACAGAATGAATTTACAATCTTTGCCACTGCATTCATATATTCATCGTAAGGAAGCGGATCATCACTCTCTACGTACTTAATACCAAAACCGCCGCCAAGATTAAGCTCGGATACTTCAAATGAAAGTTCATCCTTAATCTGCTTAATAAACTTCATCATGATTTCAGCAGCTGCTTCAAATCCCTGTGTATCAAGAATACTTGAACCAATATGGCAGTGAAGTCCGCGGAAATCAATATTTTTGCAGGAAATAACCTTCTTTACTGCATCAAGTGCTTCACCTGTTTCAAGTGCAAAGCCGAACTTGCTGTCTATCTGACCAGTGCTTATAAAGCTGTGTGTATGAGCATCAACACCCGGCTTGATACGGAGAAGAACAGCAAACTTAATATTTCTTTCAGCAGCAATTCTGTCAAGTGTTTCAAGTTCGAAAACATTGTCAGCAACAATGCGTCCAACGCCCAGATCCGCTGCCATGTTTATTTCTTCCTCAGTTTTGTTGTTTCCGTGAAAAACAGCCTTTGACATATCAAAACCTGCCTTGTATGCAGTGTACATTTCCCCGCCTGAAACAACATCTATTCCCATACCTTCCTGCTGCATAACGCGATAGATTTCCTTGCATGAGAAAGCCTTGCTTGCAAAACACGCCATTCCCTGTCCGTCATAGTATTTTTTTATACTTTCAATATATGTACGGCAGTGAGTTCTGATCATATCCTCATCCATAACATAAAGCGGAGTTCCGTATTTTTCCGCAAGAGCAACAGTATCTTTGCCGTTTATTGTAAGATTGCCTTTTTCATTTACATCGAGATTTTCTGATACAAACATATTTAAACATCCTTTCATTTATAAGTTGTTTTTATTATAACATTTTCCGTCGATTAAATCAATATTTGCAGGAACAAAACTTAAAAATTTCATTTTTCGCATTTTAATTCATAGTGTACGACCGGATGAATTGTTAAACATTATGAAAATCAGCGATATCCCTGTTGATTTAAATCTGCCGGTATGCTAAATTTAATTTATAATCATTTGAAACATTTCGGATATTTAAAAAGTATTACATATATAATACTGTTTTTGAAAGGAGCATTTTTATGAAAAAAACAAGAAAAACTTTTCTTACCTCTGCCCTGCTTTCTGCTGCTGTTGCCATGCAGAGCAAATCCATGGTGCAGTCAATGACCGAGATTGAGGAGCCGGTTTACGGACCGCCTCCGGCAGGGATCGGAGATATAAATGAAGACGGAAACATTAATATTGTTGATTTTTTACTTGAAAAGAAAATGGTACTGGAAGCAAAAAATACAGGTATTAATCTTGCTGACATCAACAAGGATGGTGTACTTTCAGCAGAAGATATTATGATTTTCCGGAAATACCTTTTCGGTCAGGTACAGAATCTTGAAAACTATCCGAATGACAATAATGATCCGGTTGTCAGTACAAATCAGATTACTCAGCCGGTTTACGGCACAATGCCAGTGACACAGCCGGTTTACGGTACATATCCAACAACAAATCAGATTACTCAGCCGGAATACGGCACTTATCCGACGGTTACAACTGAGATTGAACAACCGGTATACGGTACATATCCAACAATAAATCAGATTACTCAGCCGGTTTACGGCACTTATCCGGCAGTTACGGTTACCGAACCTGCTCCGGCTGTAACTGTAACAGATTCTTATCCAACCGTTACTGTCACAGATGATTATCCGGAGGTTACAGCAAATCCGGTCGAAAATCAGGTTTACAGTTCTTCCCCGTCCACAGAGATTCCGCAGCAGCAGGTATATGAAGAACCCGTAATGCCTTCCTTAAACTATCATTCTTCTGCAGAACCGCAGCAGGAAACTGAAGAGAACAGCGGGGTGAGATAATGCTTAATATAATGGCTAAAAAAAATGACATGCGTGCAATTGAAAAAAGCAATGCCGGCATTTATATGCTGAGGCATCTCTTTCTCGAACTGACACTTCGCTGCAATGAACACTGCCTTCACTGCGGAAGCCGCTGCGGAGACGTAAGTGCAGAGGAAATGTCCCCTGCCCAGTATCATGAAGTACTGACACAGATTGCTGAAGACTTTGACACAAAACAGTTTACTCTCTGTGTTACAGGCGGCGAACCGCTTTTAAGAAAAGACTTCTTTGAAATAATGGATGATGCAAATAAACTCGGATATCTGTGGGGGATGACATCAAACGGTATTCTCATCACACCTGATGTCGCAAAGGATCTTAAACGCACAGGTATGAAAACAATATCCATAAGTATTGACGGAAATGAAGAAACACACGATGCATTCAGAAGAACTCCGGGTGGCTGGCAGAAAGCCATGAACGGAATTGAAAATCTTATCAGCACCGGCGGATTCCAGCATATTCAGGCTACAACTGTTGTAACACATAAAAACATTGACCAGCTTGATGAACTCTATAAAATATTCAGTGAAATGGATATTGATTCATGGCGAATAATCAATATTGATCCTATCGGAAGAGCAAAAGACTATCCTGACCTTCTTCTTACAAAAGAGGATTATGTACGCATGTTCGAATATATCCGAAACAAGCGTATAGCCGGAGAACCTGTCTCGTACGGATGCTCACATTATCTTGGTATGGATTATGAGCATGAGGTGCGTGACTGGTATTTTCACTGCATGGCCGGAAAAGAAGTCGCAAGTATCATGTGCAACGGAAATATTACAGCATGTCTTGACATAGAAAGAAGACCTGAATTCATCATGGGTAATATTTTCAAAGACAGATTCAAAGATGTCTGGGAGAACGGATTCCGGATATTCAGAAAAGGCGTTTCATGCGAAAGCTGTGAAAAATGCGGTGACTACGAATTCTGCAAAGGCGGCGCATATCACACATGGAACTTTGATGAAAACAAACCGAACGTTTGTTTCAGAGATGTGTTGTTCTGATACAAATTTTGAAAAATATAAGTGAATAAGCTGTAATATATTGAATAAATTCTCACATAATCGCATCATATTTAAAACATAAACTACAGATTGTACGTCATCTTAACAAATGAGCATCACATATGAATGTGGTGCTCATTTCACTATTCACCTCAAATGAAAAAAGAATCATGGCATTATATACAATATTTGACGGGTAATTTGTACATAAATTCATATTGACATTTTTCTATCTATTGCATATAATGATATATAGAAAATCATCTATACGACAGACTTCACTATAATTACGCTTTTCTGAAAGGAATAATCCAATGGATATTGATGTAAAAAAAACAGCAAATATATTTAAGGCGTTCTGTGATGAAAACCGAATAAGGATACTACAGCTTTTGCACGGCGGAGAAAAATGTGCCTGTATGCTCCTTGAAGAAATGAACATCACTCAGCCCACTCTTTCCCATCATATGAAAATACTCTGCGACAGCGGTATTGTAACCGGACGCAAAGAGGGCAAATGGATGCATTATTCTATTTCACCGGATGGTGTTGATTATGCCTCAGAATGCTTTAAAGAACTGACAACATTAACCGAAGAAACTAAAAGTCATTCATGTTGTACAAAATAAGATAAGCCGCTTTTGCGGCTTAAATTAAACACGAAATATTGACATATTTCAATTTTTAAATTTAAGAAAGGGATTACTCCTATGGAAACTCTGAAAACAGTATGGGATTTTTTTCAGAACGAGATACTCGGTATGACCTGGCTGAACAGGCATATCGGCTCGTTCCTTAACTCTCTCGGTATTGACACAAGCGGGAAAATCGGCGGCAGCATTAACTTCTTCGTCTATGATATGATAAAGATTATGGTGCTTCTCGGAATACTGATTTTTATCATATCATATATCCAGAGCTATTTTCCGCCGGAACGCACAAAGAAAATACTGGGCCGTTTTCACGGAATAACAGCAAATATAATATCCGCTCTGCTGGGTACGGTAACACCCTTTTGCTCCTGTTCGTCCATACCATTGTTTATCGGATTTACAAGTGCAGGCTTGCCGCTTGGCGTAACCTTTTCTTTTCTTATTTCCTCGCCTATGGTTGACCTCGGCTCCCTTGTGCTGTTGATGAGCATTTTCGGCTGGAAGGTTGCAGTTATCTATGTTTTAGTCGGACTTGTGATAGCGGTTGCAGGCGGTATGCTTATCGAAAAGCTTCATCTTGAAGATCAGGTGGAGGAATTTATCCGAAACGGCAAAGCAATTGATGTTCCGCAGGAGGAGCTGCATTTCAGGGAGCGTGTAAAATATGCCACTGAACAGGTATGGGAAACGGCAAAAAAGGTCTTCCCCTATGTTATTATCGGAGTAGGCATAGGTGCAGTTATCCACAACTGGATACCCGAAGAATTTATTGTAAATATCCTTGGCGATAATAATCCGTTTGGCGTAATTATCGCAACAATTGCAGGCGTTCCGATGTATGCGGATATTTTCGGAACCATCCCCATTGCAGAAGCCCTGCTTGCAAAGGGAGCACTTCTCGGCGTGGTTCTTTCATTTATGATGGCAGTAACAACATTGTCTCTGCCCTCGATGATTATGCTTCGCAAAGCAGTAAAACCGAAGCTGCTCGGCATCTTCATTGCAATTTGCGTGATAGGAATTGTTATTGTTGGCTATTTTTTCAATTTGATACATCCGTTAATTATATAAAAATGGAGGAAAATAAAAAATGTCAAAGAAATGGTATCCCGTAACAGATATATTATCTTGTATTGAATGTGGAACCTGCGTAAATTTCTGTTCACATGGAGTCTATGATAAAAGTAAATATCCTACGCCGATTGTTGTCAATACTGATGGGTGCATTGACCGTTGTCACGATTGCGGAAACGAATGTCCCGTAGGTGCTATTACTTATGTTGGAGATGATACAGAATGGATACCGCCTGTTTTTCGTGAAAAAGGCGGTATGCCGGATGTTTCACCTAACTATGGCTGCGGATGCTGTTGCGGAAGCAAACGCTGATAGTGATGAGCATTACAATACTGTTTATCAGTTTATATATGTTCTGGCTTGCATTTTTAATTATTATTTTGGAGCCAACTATAATTTTGTCAATAGAAAAATGAAAAAAATTTGAGAATTTTCA
>JAUNJJ010000277.1 GCA_030533325.1 Oscillospiraceae bacterium | reverse complement strand
AAAGAATAGATGAAATAAAAGATGTCAAGTTGGGGAAAATAGCAGATAAACCTAAGTTATTCAAACATTATGAACATATTGATACGATAAATCAGTCGTTAAAAGGTGGTAAACACGCAGTAACGGGAGTTCCATTTAGAAAACAAAAAATTAAACTTTCGGATGGACGAAGGGTAAAAGGTGTATTTCCAAAGTTTGATTATGCATATGAATGTAAGTTGCCACAAAATATGTTGAAAGAGACAGATGCTAAGCAATTTGCAAAGTGTAATGAACAATTAAAAAAAGCAATTGAAAAGAATCCGTCGTTGGCTGATAAGTTTACAGAGCGTCAACTTGAGCAAATAAAAAATGGTGATAAAATATCTGGGTTTACCTGGCATCATAATGAAAAAGAAGGCATTATGCAATTAGTTGATAGTGAAGTTCATAATGCCACAAATCACACAGGTGGTAGAAATATTTGGGGCGGTGGAACCTCGGCAAGATAGGAGCATGCTAATGAAGTGGAAATATAAGATAGATTTAAAAGAAGATAATGCTATTGCGGAAATCGAGAAAAAACTCAACATCATGTTTCCTAAAGAACTGTATAAATATATCTATGATGGAAACGCAGCCACACCTGAAAAAAATAAGGTTATTATTGGAGATGTTGAAAGAGTTTTGGGAACGATGTTTTCCTTCAATAGAAATGATGAAGCAGATTCTGTGTTTGGTGTGATGGATAAGGTCTGTAATAATAATATACCATTTGCAATGGATCCGTTTGGTAATTTGTTTTTATATAATGTTGTAGACAAGTTTGTTTTGTTTTTTGATCATGAAAATATGAAATATGATAATTCTGAAATGTCTATAAATGTTTTTTTTGATTCTTTATACTAGAATAATTATATTATTTTTTAATTCAAAGCAATTCGTAGACCTGTTGTTGAAGTGTCAGAAGATAATGTATATATTTTGCAGTTTTTAGATTGCTTGAAGGATATAGATAAGTCGGCAGAAGTAGATTTAATGGCGTGTGGTATTATTCTTTCAGAGTACACAAGGAAACATGGAATTACAAGACAACAGGTAGATCAATTTGTAAATTATTATCCATTAAAAATTTATAAAGCAATCTATGAAACTGGAATTATAAAATCGATTTAAGTATTATAGATAAATTTTTAGAATTGAGTTATAATATAATGGATAGAGTGATGAAGGAGGTGTTTATATGCCACAAACAATGCAAAGTTTGATTCAACAATATGTATCGTCCGTTCGTGAAATTTATGGTTCTCATTTGCGTCAAGTGATCTTGTATGGTTCCTATGCAAGAGGCGATTTTAATGCAGAGTCGGATGTTGATATTATGATTTTATTGGATTTGTCAGATATGGATATTAAGGAATATAGACACCAGTTATCAGATATGACATTTGATTTTAATATGGATCATGACCTTGATATTAAGCCAATCGCTAAAAGTGAAGAGCATTATCAAAAGTGGGTTAAGAATTATCCGTTTTATGCAAATGTCAATAGAGATGGGGTGACGTTGTATGCAGCATAGTGATACAGGAACCCAGAAGGATTTAGTATTATATCGAATTGAAAGTGCCAAGGAAGATTTAAAATCAGCGAAAATTCTTCGTGAAGCAGATTCATATAAAGGAGCAAATAATCGCGCATATTATGCGATATTTCATGCTATCAATGCAGTACATGGATTGAAGGGTGTAGCGTATAAAAGACACAAAGATGCAATTGCAAACTTCAATAAGGAATATGTAAAAACAGAGATTTTTCCACGAGAAATGGGAAGAAAGATTTCTGGTGTGGAAGAGATTCGTCATGCTAGTGATTATGATGATTTTTATATTGCCACAGTAGATGAGGTGGATGAACAAATCGCTATTGCAGAAGAGTTTATTCAAATGGTTGAGGCATATTGCAAGGAACAATTGGAAGATATTTCGGAGTGAAAATTATTGTACCAATTTTGTACCATTATTGTACCAATTGCATTTTAACCCTGTAGATTTTTAAAGATTTACAAAGACACAATAAAATAACAAACACAGATTTATAAGGCTTACAGAGAGTTCCGTAGGCCTTTAATTTTTTCGGAATGTTTTCCCTACGATGAAGAGCTTGGATAAATAAACCCAGTGTTTATGCGGGTTTGCGGGCTTGGATAGTCAAAATGACCACTTTTTTGACTACTTTTTGAAGTAGTCATATGTAAGAGTGTGAAAGGGTATACAAAATAGCTGAAAAGACAATCGAATAAAAGAACTACTTAGAGGACATTTTCTAAAGAAATTTAGAAGATGTCCTCTTTTTGCGTTATGGAGAA
>JAUNJJ010000276.1 GCA_030533325.1 Oscillospiraceae bacterium | reverse complement strand
TCCGAAGTTTATCACTTATTCAAGCAAAAAAATAGCTAGAATCCTTATCTATTAAGGATTCTAGCTATTTTTGATGTTTTTTAATTTGTAGGAAACGTTAGTTATAAATTTTGTTAGAAATTACTAGCATAATATTTATCAAAATTCTCCAATTTAAATTTTGGTATGTACTTGTATGGTTCTTCAATATTTAATTTCTCAATCATTAGTTTGAAATCATCATTTGATGACATCTTTAAATAACCTTCACCTAATTCCCCACATTTAGCACTTTTGAGCCCTTCTATAATTTTCTCTGAACTAAGACATTTATTGATTCTAAAATAAATGTTTCGTATTAAGTACAAGGCTAGAAAACATGTAAAGAAATGAGCTTCTATATGTTCTGGTGTTGTTACATAAATGGGTCTAGATTGTATTCCTGATTTTGTAATTCTGAAACAATCTTCAATAAAGTGTAATTGTCGATATTGATTTATGATGAACATGTCATCTGCATCAATTTCACTCGTAACTAAAACATTAATACCGTCAAACAATGAATCAAAATGAATCAGATCTTTATCCAATTCACAATCACAATTTAATTCAAGCATTTCTCCTGTTGCTGGATCTTTGAACACAGGAATAAGATATCTTTTACTACCTTTTTTACAGGTTTTTCTAAAAACTGGTGGTTTAGCCATTTTTTTAGCACGATCAACACATTCCTCTCTACTACGTTGATCTCGTTCTGCGTATTCTCTTCTCCAAGTTACAATAACTTTTTCCTTTATGATAGTATCCTTATCAAGTTTTCTCTCATGAACCATTGATTTGTACGCAAAGTCTTCATCTACAATCTTCCAACTTTTTACATCAATGGCAAACTCTTGGACATCTTTTGGGACACCATATTTCCCTCTAACTTTCTGAGAATAGATATACCCATGGTTCGATTTATGATTAATCATAATATTTTTTTTGCTATTCATTGCTTTATCTGCGGTAATAATCACTCTATTCATTTTAAAGTTATTCACGATCTCTTCTAAAGCAGGTTTATATGTTGAGCAATCATGAGTATTTCCTGGGAATAATTTATAGCTTACAGGTATGCCATTTGAATCCATAAATAAACCCATTTGTACGATGGGATTGGGTCTGTTTTCTTTAGAACATCCTCTTTTTCTCATTCCTTCTTTAACGAGCTCGCCTGTATCCTCGTCCCATACATCTATGTCATCAATATCATTGGTGTAATAATAATTTGTGACATCGTAAAAAACTACTGAAGATATACGCCCCATTTTAGCTACCTGTTGTTGATGTAAATGCAAAAACATATCTTCTCTTATAGTTTTAAAGTAATCTAATGATCTATCCATGTAATTTTGATTGATATCCCAATCACCAAAAAACATATTTTGTAATTTAACAGTTTTTGATTTTGAGGCTGGAAAAATAATTCTTGCATAAGTCAGTAATTTTATAACGTCACATAGTTCATAAGGTATCTTATATTTTTTAACAGCTTTTTTAATGAATTTATCCAACTGAAATTCTTTAAAAAGCTCATCTAAAACAAACCAACCATAATTTTTGTCATTATCAGGATCATCATCTCTGCTTTGTTTTTCGTACAGATCAAATTTCACTGTTATATAGTCTTTAATTAGGTTGTCTAATAACCCTAATTTAGCTTCCTTTTTGACTCTTTGCAAAAAACCAGGTTCCTGCTTTTCAAGAAGTTCCAATTGCCCAAAACTATAAACTTGACGACCTTTGATTTTATTTCCTTCACGGTAATTTTCGTAAAGATAGACATAGGCTTTCTTTTCACGGTTTCTAATAATCTTTATAAATGACATTTGAAAATACCTCTTTTCAATTGATTGATTTATTATACCGTTCCTATACCGTTCCCCTACAGAGAAAAATTAAAAAAATAGCAAAAAAGTTTTGATTTGTATACTTTTTTGCTATTTTTTAGTAGTTCTTAGTGATAAACTTGGGTATTAATCACCTCTGATAATTTGTTATGTTCAAGAAATGTTTTTAATTGTGATATTTGCTGGAAAAGTTCAACAAAATACTGTTCTTTAGAATTAAGTTTTTGTACATATTCTTCTAAATCTAAAATTCTTTCTTTACCATCATCCAATATAGCTTTTTCTTTTGTTCGTAAAGAAAGGATCTTCACTGATAACTTATTACTAAGTTCAATGTCATTTGAATGTACAAAGTTTAAAGTTTCACGAATATCCCTGATGAGATTGCTTATTTGAAGAGTTAGATATTTTTCATCAAGATCTTCAATATAATTTAGTAATTTTCTAACATTAAACTTTGAAGGATAAAGTTTGTATT
>JAUNJJ010000275.1 GCA_030533325.1 Oscillospiraceae bacterium | reverse complement strand
CCATCAGCATTCCCGTCAGTAGCAGCAAGTTTTTTAGTATAAACCCAAATAGCTTTTAAGTGTTCTGATGATGTGCATGACGTAATAAACAGAACTTCGTTCTTATCGCATACAATATCTGATAAACCTAATCTGATTGTGTTGGAGAGCATTCTGTATTTTTTAATAAGATTTTCCGGTGTTTCATATTTATTTTTTAATTGAGCTAATTTTGATTCTACTTCCCGGTTCTCTTTTTCCAGGCTGTCATTTTTGTCAATAACCTCTGACAGATTAGACTCAACTGCCGACAACTCATTTTCTTTATCTTTGATTTTACATTTTAATTCTGTATTTTCATTATTCAGATTATCATTGACGGCTTTTAATTTCAGCATTTCCGCATTAGTTTCACGAATTTTCGATTTATACTTTTCGACCTGATTTTCTAAATCATTAATCTGTTCAACATAATTTGAAAACGAACTATCATCAACTTCCGTATTATTTCCGCTTGCACACAAATCACGGACTTTATCTTTTAATTCCTGTGATACATCAAACAAATAAAGTAATTTACTTTCCAATTCCTTTATCTCTTTGTTTTTGAAGTTCATAGTATTATCATGCTTGTTCATAACTTATTTAAGTAATTCCTCTATTCTTTCTGTGGCATTGTTTACTATTTCCATGTAATTATTTTCATCAACCAACGCTGCTGAAAAATTATAAATCTTCATTATCCTATTTGAAATATCAGAGTTATCCAATAAAGAATCAGCACAGATTTTAATAAGTTCTGCAATGTTATTCATTATAAACTCTCTATCTGTATAGTTTTTACAATCAAAAATGATATCCTCGATAGCTTTTAACAGCGACAGAAAAATCCCGTTCAATGCATTAATTCGTTCCGGATTGCTGTTTTTATCATAAGATTCATTATAATACTTCTCAACATTCATAATATAAACATCAAGTTCAGCAAGTATTTTTTCAGCAACTGTAATCTCATCTTCTTCGTATGGTATTATCCCCTGACTGCTTTCTCTTGATATTAATGCAATAACCAGGTCATCTGATTTTTTCATTATTTGCTTAATGCAGGTATTCTCCATACCAATAAATTCAACAAATCGTTTTGTGCTGCCCTCTACAATCTTTAAACAGTTTTCTGTAAATGAACTGTCAAGCTCAAACAGTTCGATTTTTTCAAGTGTTTTCTTCAGCATATTAGCCGTACTTTCGGCTACAAAGTTAAATGAAGGTCTCTTAATTTTTTCTGTTTCAGAAAGTTCTGTAAAAGATAACGTATTTAATGAGATATAATTTTTTATACTCTGCGATTCATTATACAGAGCCATAAATGAATCTTTTGTTTTCTTAATTATACTTTCAAGTGAAAAAGTTTCATTAATGAAAGCTACACGTTTCTCTATATAGGAAATCTGGTTTTGGTTTTCTGCAGTTATTGTTATATTTCTAATTATTTCAGCACAACGATTTATCGCTTCAGATTTTTCCTTTTCAAAACAGCAGAGCTTGTCCATGAGTTCATTTATCCAGCTGCATACGGCATCAGCATATTTTATAACTGAATTGTTGATTGCATTGATATCGTATTTTGACAAAAGTATCGTATAATCGAATTCCGATGAAATAAGCGTTACCTTCTGCAGTTCTTCAATACTGTTCTGAACTTCCTGAAGTTTCGCTAAAAGTTTCGGCTTTTCGAAATATATCTTCTTGTATAGCTCTGTTATTTCTTCATCATCAAATATAGGCCATAAATCGTTCTGAACGAAAAGATCAAGGGTGAACTGGAGACGTTCTTTTTCGGTGTAGTTGGGGTTGTTGGGAGATACGTTTTCCTTATACTCAGAATTTTCTACCAATTGTTTACAATACGGTATTACATAGTACACTCCAGATTCTATTGTTAAATCTTGCAAATCGATACCATCGTCATGATACATAGTCATATCACAATAAAAATAATTGCAACCGTTAATATAATAATTATTTCCACTTTGAAATGGAAAAGATTTATCTTGAATCATATATTTAAAGTCATCAAATAATGGTATTTTCCATTCTAAATAACCATCCCCCTCAAAATTTAATACCGCATTCTGTGCTCCCCGCAAATCATAATATTGATTCAAATTTTCCTTATTCACACACCAATTGAAATAATTAAGATTAGCCCATAAATATCCTGTATTCTTATCAAGTAAAACCTTAGTTTTATTCTTAAAAAAATACCATCTCTGATTCTTTATCGCCTCAAGTATCCTGTCAATCCCTGTTCCAGAGAGCTTAGTAATTTCAGAACTTATAACAGAAAGCTTACTCTCTAGTACAGAAAGCTTAAC
>JAUNJJ010000108.1 GCA_030533325.1 Oscillospiraceae bacterium | reverse complement strand
TAAAAAGAAGGTTCATCTGATCTGCGTACCATTTACAGTTTCCAGATAAACTATTAAACAGTTCCACCCTATCATACTTATAAAGATCTGTGCCATCATAATATCCATTTATATAATTATTAATTTCTTCATTGCAAATTTGCTCAATATCCCAAAAATCATTGCCTTTGTATATAGAAATTCTATACGCTATGCTTTTCTTTAAATTCTCAATTTCTTTTATCCATTTTTTCGAATTGTGATCTATTTTCATGATTTTCACCTGATTATTTTGTTAAATTATTTATTTTATATAATTCTTGAATAGCAGAACACGACTCACATGATGGCATTGTTGTTGCTTGCCTAATCTGGTTTCTTCACTTCCCTCTGTTTCCTTCAGCATCATAAGTATACAACGTTTCTCCGCATGATGTCAAGCGATTTTTAATGTCATAGCTTAACAATTCGTCTTTGCCGTTAATATAAACTGAGATCATGTTTCCATCGTCATCATACTTTATAATTCTTCCGAAATATGCAGGAATAATACCAAGACCCATGGAAATCAAAGGATTAGCCATTGTAATTCCGTTGTTATCTGTGTATCTCAGTAACTGATTATTTTCTCCGTAATACGAAAAAATCCGTGTGGCAGAAAAAGAAAATCGGTTATTGCCGTCAGAGTAATGGCGTTTGTACCATAAAAGATGATATGACAGACATGGATTCAGCGTCTGCGAATACGACAATAGCTTACTTCAGAGGTTATGCTGACTGTGTAAAAGATTTAAAAGAAATGGGCGTAATCTGCAGTGCCGGTATTTATGAGAAAGGACAAATACAGCATCTTTTATTTTTCAGCAAATTATGCTATAATTATTATAACCGCAATAAAAAGGAGGTAAATTTTATTGATAAATATTCGCAATAATGAAATAAAAGCCATACGATTGTCGGATGCATCTGCTTCTCAGAGAAGAGAAGTCAGACCACTTAGCCTTTCTGAACTCAGCACCGAAAAGCTCACACCTGTAAAAGGTATAAATCCTGTAACTTCGGGAAATGCGCACTCCGGCAGCTCTGCACAGCATCATGCCGGTAATGTACAGCCTGTTCAGCGAACTGCACAACCAGCAGCACCGGTATCACAAACACGAACAGCTCCTCTTCGCGACAAGCTGCCTCCTGCAGAAAAACTTCTGAAAAAAGGTGAAAAATACAGCATAACGAAAAATCATCCCTCAGCTGTATCTCTTCGTGCAGGTATAGGCTGGGATTTCTCCGGAACTCAGGTTTACGATATCGACATAGAAGCTTTTATGCTTGATGAAACGGAAAAAGTTCCTGATGATTCATGGATAGTTTTTTACGGACAGTTAAGGAGTCCCGACGGCTCGGTTATTCACAGAGGCGACAGTTCAGAAGGAAAGAGTTTCGGTGCTGACTGTGAACAGATTGATATAAGACTCGACTCTGTTGACAGGCGCATTTCAAAAATAGCTCTTGTAATGACTATAAATGAAGCAAAACAGCACGGATATAATTTCAGCGGCATGAAAGATGCGTATATACGATTCACTGATATGTCCTCGGGAAAGGAAATTTTCAGATATGAACTGACCGATTATTACCGTGAAGTCGTTTCTATGGTAGTCGGAGAACTTTATTTCAGAAACGGTGAATGGCGTTTCAACCCTGTAGGAATGGGTACTGGAGATGATCTTGAAGGACTTTGCAACAGATACGGAATTGAAGTAAAATAAAAGAGAGGAATACATAATCATGATAAGACTAACTACTGTAAACGAACTTACACTCTGTGCCGAATGTGACGGAGCAGGTACATTATTTACTAAAACAGGTGCTATGATAGGATTTTACGGGGACTGTACTTTTGACAAAGTAATGCTCGGTCCGCAGGGAAACAATATGCAGGCTTTACTCGGACAGCTCGGAAGAAGACTTGTAGGTGAAAACATTCCTCTTATGAAAGTTGTCTCAAACGGTCCGACTGAGTCGTATTACGCATGTCAGGCAAGACACGTTACCGTCGTTGAACTTCAGCGCGGAGAATCCATAATGGTTGAAAGTGAAGATCTCCTTGCATTTACTGATACAGTTGACTACGGAATAAAACCTATCGGATGCGGTGTTATCTCCCAGAAAGGAATGTTTACAAGTGAGCTGACCGGAAACGGTCCGGGGGCGCAGGTAGCCTTTATGACTAACGGAAACCCGATTGTCATGGAAACACCATGCTGTGTTGACCCTGATGCAATGGTTGCCTTTACCGGTCCTGAGCCTGCTTTCAAGACAAATGTGTCATGGAAAAACTTCCTGGGTCAGAGTTCAGGTGAATCATATATGCTTGATTATCAGAGACCGGGATTCAAAGTAGTTATACAGCCATATGAACGAGGAAGCGGAATTGATGTAGGCGTCGACCGCGGAGGTTCGGCATATGTTCAGAGAAATCCGCTTTTCAGGTAAACATTAAGATCACATTAATTTTCCACCCCGCTTATTGACTATTCCCCTCTGTTATGCTATAATTTTCATTGAAAAGACAATAAATCTTTCATCTCATCAGAACAAAGAAAGAAGGACAAAGAATGATTAAACTTTTAATCGAACTTATTATAGGTGCTATAGTTGGTTCAATCGCAGGAAAGATAATGGATGACGGACACAAGGGTTTCTGGAAAAATGCACTGCTCGGTGTCCTCGGCGGTATCGTCGGCGGATTCGCAGGCAACTGTCTCCATGTAGGAGGCGGACTGGCTGGTTTCGTTCTTTCGATTGCCGGTGCATGTCTGGTTATCTGGATTGTACGTAAAATGAAAAAATAACCTGATGAAAAGATAAAAACAAACATATCAAAATTTCGGCAGCCGCTGTCAGTCAGGACAGGCGGCTGCCGAAATTTTTCTCAGGATAAGCTCTAAATATGATTATAAACAGAAAAAGCCTGCCCGAATCTGATCAGGCAAGCTCCTCTGACGTATGGTCGTGTATTATTTCAGCAAAGTACGCAAATCATTTTCCGGAGTTGTAATTGGAGCAATTCCGTAATTCTCCACCAGAAACGCAAGTGCATCCTTTGAAATAAACGCTGGCAGCGACGGACCAAGACGAATATTTTTAATTCCAAGATGAAGAAGTGTCAGCAGAATACAAACCGCTTTCTGCTCATACCATGACAGAACATAAGACAGAGGCAGTTCATTTACTTCGCAGCTGAAAGCTCCGGCAAGAGCAGTTGCCACCTTAATTGCACCGTATGCGTCATTGCACTGTCCCATGTCCATAAGGCGCGGAAGTCCTCCAATCTCGCCTGAATCAATATCATTAAAACGATATTTTCCACAGCCAAGTGTCAGTACAACAGTATCTTTCGGGGTTTGCTTTACAAATTCTGTGTAATAGTTTCTGCCTGCTTTTGCACCGTCACAGCCACCCACCAGAAAGAAATGGCGTATTGCTCCTGACTTTACGGCTTCAACGACTTTATCAGCATATGACAGTATCGCATGATGTCCAAAACCCGTTGTGACTTGTTTTCCGCCGTTAATACCGGTAAATTCCCTGTCTTCGGTATATCCGCCAAGTTCCAGTGCCTTTTTTATAAGTGTGCTGAAATCCTTGTCTTCACCAATATGGACTGTACCAGGAAAAGCAACCGCTTCTGTTGTGAAAACCCTGTCGGCATAGCCTGGTTTCGGAGGCATTATGCAGTTGGTTGTAAACAAAACAGGTGCAGGAATGTTATCAAATTCCCTCTGCTGATTCTGCCATGCAGTACCGAAATTGCCTTTGAGATTAGGATATGCTTTCAGCTTCGGATAGGCATGGGCCGGAAGCATTTCTCCGTGGGTATAAATGTTGATTTCCTTATCCTTTGTCTGCTCCAGAAGAAGCTGCAGATCTCTCAGGTCATGCCCTGATACTACGATAAACGGACCTTTTTCCACTCTCAGCGGAACTGTTACCGGCTCAGGATTACCGTAAGTTTCAGTATTTGCCTTGTCGAGCATATCCATGCATCTGAGATTGATTTCTCCCACTTTCATCACAACAGGGAGCAGTTCTTCCATGGTCAGGTCAAGACCGATTTTGAAAAGTCCCTCCATGAAGAAATGGTTCACTTCCTCATCTGTATAGCCCAGAACCATTGCATGGTATGCATAAGCTGCCATGCCTCTCAGCCCGAATAAAATAAGTGATTTGAGAGAACGAATATTTTCGTCCGCATTCCAGAGCTCACTCATGTCATAATCATTATTTTGACCGCATGGTGAAATACAGCTGCTGCAGTTCGGAATAAACCTTGACTTTTCCGTATGAATCAGTTCTATCTGTTTCCGGATAGCGTCATTGTCAAAATTTACGTTAGTAAGCGTTGAGAACAGCCCCTCAGTAATCAGTTTCCAGGTATTAGTGTTTATCAGGTCTTCATTTCCTTTCGCTGAACGTGCCAGACCAATAAGTGCTCCGGTCAGCTCGTCCTGTAATTCAGCAGTATCTGCTTTCTTTCCACAAACACCGGCACTTCCTGTACAGCCGTTGCATCCGGTCTGCTCACACTGAAAACAAAACATTTTATTCTTCATAAATATACATACTCCTTTAATCAATAATTCTTCCGTCGGCTGATATTATCACAGCCTGTCACGGATAAATTTTTCCTGTAACAACAAAGTCTCAGTTTTTTTCCTCAACCTTGTGACTTAATTATAATATAATCAAATAAAAAAGTATGTTGTAATTTCAACAGACAGAGATTTATTATGAAGAAATATCTGGAAATTATAGTTAAGACTATTTTAGAATGCCAAAAAAATAAAAACCGACTGAAAAAATACAGTCAGTTTTTTGATTTTAATATTTTTCTTAGAACCAGCCTTTATGTGAATCAACATAAGTTGCCTGAAATTCTTCGTCGCTCTTTACGAGATACATAATACCTTCAATAAGACCGATAATCTCCATAACAACGGCACCTATACCGCATGTGAGCAGAGAAACCAAAAGCATAATCACGCCTTCCTTGGTGTATCCAAGATAAAACTTATGTATACCAAGTGATCCAAGCAAAATGCCAAGAAGACCAGCAACAAGCTTTTCTTTTTTATTCATATTATCCCCTCCAAATTATAAAGTATATTTTGTAAAAACTTATATATCTATTATAGAATATTTGTAGAATTTTGTCAAGCATTTTTTTACTTGCCAGGTTTTGTAAGGCTAATAACTTTTCTTTCATGATTTTCCGGTTTATCATTAGATTCAGAACGATATTCAGGATACTTTATTCTCTCGTAACCACCCGTTATTTCTTCAGGCGATCTTGTTTCGGTTTCTTCAGATGTTGTCTTATCTGAAAACGTCATAACTTTTTTATTGCTTTCAAAAATCTCATATGCAATAAGTCCGATTTTTGAATTAAGATCATCTCTTGCTTTTATATGAAGTCTGTTGTTTTCATTAATTTCAATAAGCTTTTCGTTACGCAGTCCAGTTACTAAAATGCTTGATTTCTTTGTCTTTTTTCCTGTAAGAAGTCCTATGACTATAAACGGAAATGAAAAAATGTTTTTATACAGCTCATTTGCTTTCGCAGTGCCAAGAATAAGTGTGGAGATGCTGAAAAATGCAATAAGTCCGGTCAGTAATATTAACGGACCATTTATTTGAAGAACAATTGCAGGAATCAGAATTAAAGCAGATATAAATCCAATAAGTATATTCACTATATTGAATAAAAGATTCAGAAAAGAATTTTCTGTTATCCTGTCAGTGACTGCAAGAACTCTGTCAAAAAATATTTTTACTGTTTTTTCTCCTAATGATAATTCTGACTGATAAAATTCATTATTAATCTCCTCTATTCTTTTTTCCATATTCCTGTTTTTCTCTAATATCTCTTCGACCTCGGATATATACTGGAGAACAGCGGGGTTTTTCTCTATGGCAGATTCAAAAGAAGTTTTATCCATGCTCCGTGAATTTTTTTTAAGTTCCTCAAGAAATATTTCGTATGAATCCGGGGAAATTATCTCAATCACCCTGTCCTGTGCAATCAGCGGCGAATCAGTAAATGACAGTTCACTGTAACGGGTTATCTTTCCGGAAAACTTATATCCTTTAACAGTAACCTTATATTCATCGGTGTCTTCAAGATATGATGTGGAAACTGTAAACAGCGTGTTTTTTTCTATCGCAAAAATATTCTTTCTCTTCGTCACGAATTCAATGTTGTTTTCAGCAATTCTGTACACATCTTCGTTCAGCAAATCCCCGGTATATTCCTCTTTCAGATAAATCATAAAACTGCCTTTCCGTATATAGTGTTTTTCAAAAAGTGAAAGCGAAATTATTTTTTTCGTTCACTGTATTTTATCGGTCTGCTGCTGCATTTTTTCAGTACATCATCAATTCTTCTTAACTCTTCGCTGCTGTGCGTGTTCTCACCGTATCTAAGAGAACAGTAAATCTCTGTACACTCTGAAAACGCTGAATCTTTTACTTTGTCAGATATTTCATATGGTGTGTCTGACTCTGCAATTGTTTTTTCTTTCAACCTGAGATATTCCGCCGCAAGTCCGTAACCGTACCGGAACTTTTTCTCTCCCCCGGGTTCGGATGAATATTTCCGGTATTTTTTCCTCCATCTCTTGAATTCGGAACTTGTTTTTTCAGATTTCAGATCGTTTGAAATATCTTCATAAATATCGGTAAATCCAGCACATTCCTCTGCCCTGTTAAATTTATCTCTGCGTGAAAAGAGACTTCTGAAAAATGTGGAAATTTCGATGGAGGCTCTGTAAAATATACCTGTCCTGTATGCATATACAAACAGACATACCGCAATCGCTGCGGCAAAAAGATAGAACAGAATCTGCATTATACCGGATAAACCCGCATTTGCCGGATCTCCTTTAAATACCTGCTCCTCAGCTTCCTTTATAACCTCCTCAGGCTGAACCAGCTCTTCTTCATTCTTAAAAATAAAAATCAGAAAATCAGCGATAACCTGTTCTGCTGCACGAAATAATTTTTCAGTAACTCTGTAAAACATAATCATAGCAGATGTAACTGCACAAAGAACAGCAGCCAGTTTTCTGTTTTGTTTCCAGATCACCGATGGCATATATTTTTCGGAATAATGCCTCGATGCCATCATATTGTTTATATTTGCACTGTTTCTGAGGAAAATCCAGATTAGTATTTCTGCAATATACGGAAAAACAAAGACCAAAAAGGACACATCCGGTGTAATAAATATTCCTGCTGCGACAGATATAAACAGATACAGCAGAAATGAAATTACTGAATGAAAATCACTGACAGTATGCTGAACTTTCCTGTCATACTCTCTCATTCCCATATACAGCATTACAGAAATATATACCGAAAAAACAAAGTTTCGTATTCCTGAAATATAAAGAACAAGATTCACTGCAGTAACAGTAACTGCAGTTTCAATGAAGAACATAATTTTCGTATCCGCTCTTGCTGCCCTGCAAAAAACAAATCTTATGAAACTTCCGGAAAATACGGCAGAAGCAGAGACAGCTGCACAGAGTAATGTTACAACAGGTCCTCTGCTGAGATAAGGGAAAAACAAACCTGAGACCATAAGAACAGGCAGATAAAGCAGAGAAATCCAGAGAAGAGTCAATATTCTCATACAGATTCACCTCCGTCCGGCACTACGAAAAACACTTCACTTCGTTCATTTTTTATAATTTCAAAAATCTCTGACCTGAATGCAGAAACAACTATAATACGTGAATTATATATTTCCGGAAGAGTGCATGAGAGCATCTTGTCAAGAGGTATGCTTATCCTGTAGTCTATCGCCGCCATTTCTCTGAAAAGACTGAGTTTATCTTCAGAGACGACATCAAGAACTGTTCCGGGTTCACCGTTATTACATAAAAGCCTGACCGCAATCCCCATGTCGCAGCAGTTGTTAATTATTGCAGCACAGACGCGTATGCATTTTTCTGCCCTGTCCGTATAAACAGCCACGTCTCTGTCAGCAGGTGAAGTCTGAATATTCAGAAATACCGTGGCACTCATATCAGATGTATAATCATTGTTGCTGACCATCAGCTTTTGCTCTCTGGCAGAGGCATACCAGTTTATATTTTTGATTCCGTCATAGGGAGTGTAATCACGAACACCATTTGTGAAAAAAGGATCCGAAATTAGCTTCGGCACAGAAAAGAAATCACCTGAGACCTCACTCTGATCCATTGTAAAACAATTTTCATCCGCAGGCAGAGGAAGCACTTTAACTTTTGTATTTTCAAAATCAGATATATCCTCAAAAAAACACTTTTTAACATAGCCAAGAATATCGGAAGCAGAAATAACTATGCGGCTTATTTCAAAAATACCGCGGTGGCTGCACTTAATCTTCCACGTTCTGCTTATTTTACTGAAGCCGGAAAGGGAGAAAAAGCTTGTAACAAGTCTTGTCTTATCCGTTACAGTTGACTGAAGCTCAGAAAACTCCAGAAACTCCGATGTCGTAAGTTCAGATTTAAGCCACGGAACAGGCAGAAATTTGTTGTTTGTAACCGTCTCGGTAAATTCTATTTCCTCACCTTCAAAAACTTCAGTCTTATTGAAACTGCACTTGTAATAAAAATTTTTCAGCAGCAATCTCCTGTAAACAGCAGTTACTACTGAAAAAACTATGAATATCATAAAACATACAGCAAAAAACTTCATGGATTACACCTGCTCAGCCGGTACTGTAATGCCGGAGACAACTCGTTTTATTATGCCGCATGCTGCCTCACTCCGGTTTGAAGCAAGTTTCTTAAGAATTATCCTGTGTGACAGCACGGGTACAGCAACATCCTTTATATCGTCCGGAATTACATAATCCCTGCCGCATACTGCTGCTTTTCCTTTTGCTGCAAGTAAAAGAGCAAGTGTTCCGCGCGGACTTACCCCAGCTTTAACATCACTGTCTGTTCTGGTAGCTTCCGTTATGTTCACTATGTAATCGAGAAGGTCATCACATACTTTTATTTTCCTGACTTCATCCTGTACAGAAATTATTTCATCCTTTGATACAACACTGTGTAATTCAGAAACCGGATTTAATACACCATGATTTTTAAGCATATCAACTTCACTTTCAAAAGAAGGATATCCGACTGACAGTTTCATAAAGAACCTGTCAAGCTGTGCTTCCGGAAGCGGAAATGTGCCCTGGGTTTCAACAGGATTCTGTGTAGCAATTACCATGAATGGTCTGTCAAGCCTGTATGTAACTCCACTTTCACTTATCTGCCTCTCCTCCATACATTCAAGAAGACTTGACTGTGTTCTCGGTGTAGCACGGTTTATTTCATCAGCAAGAAGAATATTGGTAAAAGCAGCTCCTTTACGAAAAACAAAATCGCCTTCCTTCTGATTAAAAAAGTTAAGCCCTGTTATCTCGGTCGGCAGCAAATCCGGAGTAAACTGAATTCTTCTGAAATCAGCATCAGAGGACATTGCAAGTGATTTCGCAAGAGTAGTCTTCCCTGTGCCGGGCATATCTTCAAGAAGAACATGTCCGCCGCAGATCAGACAGATAATCATTTTTTCTATTATTTCATCTTTTCCTGAAATAACATTTTTGATATTTTTCGTTAATTTTGTACACAGTTTTTCTGCATTCATGTAGTTGTCTCCTGTTGTTCTTTCTATATATTTGTATATCTGTTTAAAGAGTCAATATTATCGTATATTACTCTTATTCTGTGCGGTGTACTGTTTATATCCTCATGAAAATGCCCGCAGAACCAGTAACGAAAGTCTGTTCTCCGGTATATTTCATTCAGAAATGTTCCGGTTGGCTCAGGTGAATAGTAGCACCTGCATATGGGGTATTGAAAATCCGCCGGAAGAGTATGCGTAATTATAAAGTCAACCTTGTAATTGTGGCTTTCAAGAACTGACATACCATAGTTCATTTCATTTATGTCAGGAATTTCTGATTCCCACCAGCTTATATCCGGTATTCTTGTAAGTTTATCGTGTGATTTTGCTCCGCCCATAGTCCAGAAGGTATATCCGTCTATTTCATAGTATTCACCGCGCCTCAGATGTATGACATTAGAGGCAAGAGGATGATAGTTTACAAGGCCTCCATGCCAGGAAGCAACAGGCTGGTTATACCAGAATTTATGATTATCGTGATTTCCGTCAACCCACAGAATTGTATATGGTCTGTTTGCCATCCAGCTCATCCAGTATTCATATGTTCTTCTGGAAATCCGTGCATTTTCATCTGTTATGTACTCACCGGAATAATCTGAAGGTAAAAACGGAAATCCGAAATCACCGCAGATAATCAGATAATCATTACGAGTCAATCTTTCTGATTCAGGCCAGTTTTCAGGCAGAATTCTGGAAATATCAATACTTCCGTGTATATCCCCTGTAATATATATCATTATGTCTCACTCTTTTCTTATGCTTATCTATCAAATAAATCATCGCTGAAACAGGTTATCTGATTTCTTCCCCTTTCTTTTGACAAATACAGCATACGATCCGCAGATTCATACAGCCTGTTAAAAGTTGAAATATCCGGAGTTGATACAGCAGCTCCCATCGATACACCTGAAAAATTTTCAATTGATGACCCCATTGCCACACTCAGCTCATTAAAAATACGTTCGGCACGGGTATATAATTTACTTTCCGGTATATCCCTGCTGAAAAACATCGCAAGAGCAAATTCATCTCCGCCCATCCTGCAGGCAAGATCTCCTTCTCGTACAAGCGAAGACAGGCTCCTTCCTGCAATGATAAGAAACTCATCACCCTTCTTATGACCGTATGTATCATTGTATTCTTTAAAATTATCAAAATCAATCATAATCATCATGACTTTCTCTGTTCCGGAAAGCAGTCTCGTCTCAACATCGCTCTCAAAAGCAGAGTGATTCATAAGTCCTGTAAGAGGATCGCTTCTGTACTGAGTTTCCCACTGCCTTAATCGCTTCTGGGCTTTTTCCTGTTCAGACCTGATCATAGTCTTAACCGCTCTTGTGTGCATGATGTTTGAAATAGTAATGTTTGACCTTAATTTTCCGGTCAGAGAATCTGTATAAACTTCTCCTAAGCACAGTACAAGAACAATATCTCCGTTTTTCTTTTTCAGATAGTGTTCGAAAAAGGCAAGGGTACTTTTCTGAAGCTGCTCTTCAACTGCACAAAGGTATTCCTGAAGATCATTTTTCGGGATAAGATCCATCTGATAGATTTTGTTTTTTTCTATTTCACTTCGACTGTATCCGGTGAATTTTTCGAATGTATCATCCACCTGGATTATGCGGTTTTCTTCGTCAAGTACATACCTTGAAAAAAATACAGGATTAATATTATTACTTGTCACTGCAGGCACGTTATCATTGTATCCGGAAGATACTGTATCACTTTCTGTTTTTTCAGCACCGGGTTCCTCTTTCATCATCAAAATAAATTCAGATACAATATGAGGATCGAACTGACTTCCCGCACATTTTCTGAGTTCTTCCAGAGCATCTGCAACCGTCATGGCCTTCCTGTAAACTCTGTCATTAACCATGGCATCAAAGGAATCAATAACAGATATAGTCCTTGACAGAACAGGTATACTTTCCTTGCTGAGTCCGTCCGGATATCCCATTCCGTCCCATCTTTCATGGTGATGAAGAACCATATCTGCTATATTCTCAAGTTCTTTCGCACTTGATGCAATCTGATAACCCTTTTCAGTGTGAGCACGCATAATCGCCCACTCATCTTCATTAAGTCTTGCAGGCTTATTTAAAATTTCAAGTGGAACTCCTATCTTTCCGATATCATGAAGCATACACAAAAGTGAAAGATTGCTTAACTGAATATCCGAAAAACCAAGTCTTTTTCCGAGCTTCTCGCCAAGAGTCATTGTTCTCTGTACATGTTCCTTGGTATCATTGTCGCATTCTTCAAGAGCTTTCACAAGAGTTGCTATGAGTTCCGAATGGCTTGAATTCAAATCAAGCAGTTTCTTGGTCTTCATACCCTTTGAGGCCTCACGAATCGCAGATACAAGATTGTCATTCTGACAAGAGGTGGTATTTAAGGCATACTGAATGTTTCCGCTGAAGTCATTTCTGATTTTTTCAACCGTTTCCTTCATTGCAGGTTCAGTTGTATTCCGGCATATTGCAACAAGATGAGCTTCGTGTTCTCTCACAAAATATGTTCCTTCCGGAAAATGTTTTTTCATCGCACCGGAAAGCTCTCTGATTAAACGGTCTCCTACGTTTCTTCCAAAAGAACTGTTAATCATAGCAAGGGAATTGATATCAAGTATGGCAACAGCAATAGGTGGCTTAAACTGAGCGGGATTTCTGTTTGCGAACAGCTTAAAGCTTTCCCAGTTATGGAAACCAGTCAGTATGTCAGTTTCCAGCGCTATATCGGAAAACATAAATATGTCTCCGATAATTCCCCCCTGTTGATTTGAAAGCATTTTATAGTCGCATCTGAGCGGAACAGGTTTTCCCTCTCTCTCTGCAGTATACTGAACAGAAAAATTATCCCTGGAATGACCATCATTAACAATACGGTTAGCTGAAAGAAATTCTTTCCGTGAAATCCCGTCTCTGAGTTTTTCCCTGCCAAGCAGATTAACAGCCTTAAGGTTATAGTATATCAGACTTCCGCTTTCGTCGAAAAGAACCATACCTTTATCTGAAATATCAAAAACAAGTGACATCATTTTTAATGTTTTTTCATTTATCTGCATCAGATTACCTCTTTCCCGTATCCCTGATTATCCAATCAAGCAATATAAACTATAAACAAATTATATCATATTTAGTGTGCTGTTTCAATAGTTTTATACATAAAATGCTTTTTATTTTTTAATATTTTTTACAGACTCTTTAATTACTGTCTTTCCAAGAATAATTTTTCTGCCTGATTTATATTTTCTGTTTTCAAGCTTTTTTATCATTGTAGATACCGTTTCCTCGGCCATAGCTTTCATATTTACTTCAACTGTTGTTATAGGCGGATCGCAGACGTCCGACACAATAAAGTTATCAAATCCGACAACTGAAACATCTTCAGGAACACGTATTCCTCTTGATTTGAGTATAGTAATGAGCCTGAATGCTGTTTCATCACAGTTGCACACAAATGCTGTCGGCATTTTTTCAGGTAGATCGAACTCCTTAAGTGTTATACCATTGTCATCTCTGTCATTTATTGCTTTTGGAATATCGCTGTCCTGTGTACAGATTTCATTTTCCATAAGAGCCTTTACATATCCAAGATATCTGTCCTGAATAC
>JAUNJJ010000274.1 GCA_030533325.1 Oscillospiraceae bacterium | reverse complement strand
ATAACACATATTATTTTATGTGTCCATGGTTTTTTATTCGACTATATTATACCATCTTGAGTTTGAGAAATTTGTCGTAATTTGCAGAAAATAAAAAAATAAGGAAAAATCAATAACCGCCGTATTCCATTAGGATTCCGCGGTTTGATATTTTTCTGCATTGAACTTACATTTGAAATGTGGTATAATACATTCATACTTCCCGCTTGACTCAGAAGTAAAATTTCTAGATCCGGGCAGTGAGAATGAGGAAAACGAAATTCTTGAAAAGGATATTTACTTTGAAATCTGCGGAGAAAGATTTCATAATGACTATAACAGTTATACAGATAAAAAGAAAGATGGATTTCTACACGACTTTGAAAATATGTGCAAGGATATTCGGAACACCATGGATTCGCTGCTGACAAATGGAAGTATTACTAATGATGAATACCATTAAATGCTTAATATCACGGGCACTCTGGAAGAATATATTTACAATTCTATCAAAGATATAAGTAAAAAGGGAGCTGATTCTATGTTACAGGAGAAGATTATATTCAGGGATGACAGGATTAGGGCGGAAGCAAAACAAGAAAAAAACCAGGAACTTGCTGAGATGATGATTAATGACAAAGAACCCGTTGATAAAATCGAGCGATATACAGGGCTGGATGCGACTGCTTTAAAATCAATAGCTCAGTCAATCGGGAAAACGCTTGTAATCTGATTGCTGTCTCAAAAGCTTAAATCCGAACACTGCTGTTTACGGTATGTTCGGATTTTTTTTGAGCTGTGAAGGTGGTGGATTTAAATAGTTACAATCCTCCACCCTTCTCAAGGGGGCAAAAACTACTTCGCCAGGATATTGGTACTGGGACAATAGAAAACAAGAGAATAAGATACAATTGAAAGATATTTCTCAGTTACGTCATTTCGAGAGAGAAACCCCGCAGGAGGGGACAAGAATAAATCCGGCAAAAACCTGCATTTTCCCCTCCTTATGGGTTTCCCTCTCGAGCTCTCCCTTCCCTCGACCTCCCCTTTTGCAGGTTTTTCTGTTTAAACTTGTCCGCATATTTTATCGGTGAATATTGTATGTTGCTGTGCTGATGCCTTTGCTTTCCGTGTATATTAGCGTTCTTAGTTTATTTTTTCTCTCTTTAAGAGGTGTCTTTCTTGCATTGATTTAGGTATCCCATTAATTCTTGTCCGGGGTCAGAAAATACAAATTGCTACATTACATTGAAAGCCGCCGGATTCCGATGCTGGATTCGGCGGTTGGTGATTTATTATGCATTGAACTTATATCTGAAATGTGGTATAATATACTCATAAGGAAAATACGGTTCTGTCGAAATATGGAATAAATGCATATTTTGGATAGTAAAAATTGTAAATCCCTCTAATTGACAGTTATTCTCTTTTGTTGTAAAATATAGGCATATCAACTTCTTATTTACAGGAAGAATAAATTTAGAAAAGAGATTAACACTATGTCAGAAAACAGAAAAATCTACGATGTTACATTCAAAAGAATGTTCCGCTTATCCGGCAGGATGCTGATTAAGTTTGTAAACAAGGTATTCGAAAAGAACTTCCCGCTTGATTCAGAAGTAAGATTTCTGGATCCGGGCAGTGAGAATGAAGAAAACGAAATACTTGAAAAGGATATTTACTTTGAAATCTGCGGAGAAAGATTTCAGATTGAGGCACAGTCCTACTGGGACGACATGATGTTCAGGTTGTTTGAATATGCTGTAAGTAACCCAAGAAAAAACTATGATAAAACTGATGCTTACCACGCTGTGTACCGGATGCCGAAGCAGGCTGTTGTATTCCTTAAAGGGAAAAGTAGAAGACATAATAAACTATATATAAAGCTCATACTTCCGGACGAACAGGAAGTGGAGTATTCAGTGAATGCAGTAAGGGCGCTGGGTTACACACCGCAGGAACTTGTGGAAAACGACCTTGAGATACTTCTTCCGTTTCAGATTATACGTATGTATAACAGGGTTAATGGCTATGACAGTTATACAGATAAAAAGAAAGATGAATTTCTGCACGACTTCGAAAATATGTGCAGAGATATTCGGAACACCATGGATTCGCTGCTGACAGATGAAAGTATTACGAATGATGAATACCGCGAGATGCTTAATATCATAAAGTCACTTAAGGCATATTTGTACAGTAGCATTGATGATATAAGTAGAAAAGGAGCTGATTCTATGTTAAATGAAAAAATCATTCTCTGGGATGACAGGATCAAGGCAGAGGCAAAAGCGGAAGCAAAACAAGAAAAAAACAGAGAACTTGCTGAGATGATGATTAATTGTTACTGCTAACCTCAACTGTCATAAAACAGCTACGTCAGATTGACACAAAA
>JAUNJJ010000273.1 GCA_030533325.1 Oscillospiraceae bacterium | reverse complement strand
AACATTATAAAACAGACGAATAGTGAAGGTACATTTGCAGATATATGGAACAAGGACTTGTTAAAATAGTAGAATAAATATGGCTAATATAAGATATGCAATTTTAAGAAATCGGGCGGGAATTCTCGGGGACTTGTCCCTGAGATGAAAGCCCGTCTTTTTTATTCACTTTAGAATTCATCACTTGATTATTGTTTTTCATCCCATTAAGTAGTATAATTTTAGTAATAAAGAATAATAATTCTGCTATGGAGGGTAAAGATATGATTATCAAAGCATCGGCAACCATCCGACAAAACTATAATGAAATATCTGAGCTATGTAAAACAACTAAAGAACCTGTCTACCTGACAAAAAATGGGGAAGGCGATCTTGTAGTTATGGATATTGATAGCTTTACCAGAAGAGAAAAAATGCTGAAGCTCAGAGAGAAACTCCTTTCTGTCGAGGAAAAAAGGCTGCATGGCAGCGTAGATTGTACTGTTGAAGAGTTAGACAGCTATCTTGAGTCTGTAATAGAGGATGTAGCCAATGGTTCAAAACAAGCTGTATAAGGTTAAGATTTCAGAAGAAGCTCAAAGAGGATTGGGGAGGATAGTAAGTTTTGTAGCATTAAATAGTATCCAGGCGGCAAGGGTGTTGAAAAAGGATATAGTTGCAGAAATCAGTTCGTTAAAGTTTCTACCGGAGAGGACACCTTTTTTAGAGGGAGAGTTTATTCCTTTTAATAAGTATCATAAGCTTGTGGTCAGAAGAAATTATTTAGTTCTCTATCAGATTAAAGATGATACAGTATTGGTAGACTATGTTATTGATTGCCGGCAGGATTACGGGTGGCTGATTAGGTAAATTAGTTTTGAATAAAGCTCTGGCTTAGGCCGGGGCTTTTTTCAATAGCTGTTATCAGAAATAGGTTTAATTTATCCTAAAAAATAGTATAATAGAACTATAAAGGAGGCTATTTGCTATGAAAGTATCTACACAGAACATGGTATCTATTACAGAGGCCAATCAGAATTTTTCCAGAATTGCCCGCATGGTTGATGAACAGGGGCCTGTTGTAGTTTTAAAGAATAATAAGCCTAAGTATCTGATTATAGAGTTTTCGTATTTTGAGAATGAGTATGCACCTGATGAGGATGTATTGAATATCTCTAAAGCATTGATTAAAAAGAATAGAGCAGCCTATGAGGTGTTGGCAAAATAAAAATTATTTAGAGGCCGTTGAGTGAAATACTAAACGCATAGTAACATGTGGACAAGAGAAAATCGGGGCTCAAAACCTATTTAAAAGCGTCTGGAAAGGGTATATAATTATATGAAACTGTTGGTTTTGCGTCATTTTAGAGCACAGCAAACAGACGACGCCGTTTTTTTTGAAAAAGAAAATGCGACCCCGCCTCTATGGGTTTATTTGCTAATAAAAGGTGTTGTCTGACCTGTAAATTGTGGACTTATCTACGTTTTAACAGGATGGGCTTTAGGCACACTTCATCGGGTGGAATCGCGGAGAGTGCTAACGCATCCAGCAGTTTTTTGTATCTAGGTGCAGTCATTAAATCAAAAGGTGTAACATTATCGAATATTTCCCTAGCAACACTATTAATGTGACAGGTTACCAAATGTATATCCTTAGGAGTGAGGAAATTAAAGGTAGTCCCTTTCGGAAGAATACGCCTAATCAGGGAGTGATTTTTCTCTATATGTGCTTTTTGCCAGGATGCCAGAGGATCACAATAGAAGATTCTGGTTCTTCGCTTACCATCTGCAGTGAACTCTAGGTTATGGGGGCCTTTGAATTCAACACCGTTGTCTGTAAGGATTACAGGAAAAACTTGCTTAAACAATTCAAGACCAAGGGTTTGAGTTAGGTAATCAAATACCTTATTAACGCTTTTCTGAGTGCCATCGCTCATAAGGAAAATGAGCATAAAGTTGTTCTCTCTGAAAATGAATGTAAGCAAAACATTTTTACTGCCTCTAGTTCCTTTAACTGTATCCATTTCTACAATAGACACATCCGGATGAGCAGCTATATAATCCTTGAAATCCTCAATAGTACGTCCTTTACGGCACTGGTACTCCATTGTAGTCCTTACTTTCTTTGTGCGTCGCATTTTGTAAGCAACCTTTTTGGGTAAGTCAATATTACGCACAGACAGAGCTCTAAGGTCTATGTAATTATAAATAGTGCGCTCAGTAAAGCGTATATCAAGGGAGTGAGTGGAGAGGATATGGTTGAGAGATTGCCCATTCTTTAATAAGGGAGCAATAATATCGTTGATCTTTTTAAGCTCCTCAGGGCTGGCATGTGGGCCTATACGGGATTCTCTAAGGGTTTCTAGATAAAGATGGTTGGCTTTGAATGCAGAATAATATG
>JAUNJJ010000107.1 GCA_030533325.1 Oscillospiraceae bacterium | reverse complement strand
CAATATAAATAAAATAATTATAGTGAAAGTCAAATTTATTTTGACGTTCACTATATTTACCATACGAACCGTCACACATCCACTCTCTGCCGCTCAACAAGTTCAGCAAAAAATCCGCCGTTTTCAATAAGCTGCTCATATGTGCCGTCCTCAACAATCTTTCCGCCGTCAAGTACGATTATTCTGTCGCAGTGGCGAATGGTTGAAAGTCTGTGGGCGATAACTATTCGTGTGCATTTGAGTGTATCAAGTGAGTCAGCTATCTTCTTCTGAGTGATATTGTCAAGGGCAGAAGTTGCTTCGTCAAGTATCAGTACTTTCGGTTTCGGAGCAACAGCCCTCGCTATCATAAGACGCTGCTTCTGTCCTCCGGAAATACCACCTGAGCCTTCGCTTATCATAGTCTGCATACCCATAGGCATCTCACGGATATCATCTGCAATTCCGGCAAGCTCCGCTGCTGCCCAGGCTTCATCAAGAGTCAGGTCAGGCTTTGAAATGCTTATATTATCAAAGATGCTTCCCTGAAGAAGCTTTCCGTTCTGAATTACAGTTCCGATATTCTGCCTGAGTGATTTCGGGTCAAGTGTCTGCATATCTCTTCCGTCATAGTAAATGGCACCTCTCTGCGCTTTCTCAAATCCCAGCAGCAGACGTACCAGTGTAGATTTTCCGCAGCCTGTTTTTCCGACTATCGCCACATACTGTCCCGGGCGGATTTTTATCGAAAGATTATCTATTACATTCGGCATATTGTCATTGTAACGGAAGGAAATATTATTAAGCTCAATTCCACCCGAAAGTCTCTCTACAGGCTGCTTGTCCTCGGATATTTCCGGAACGGCATCAAGCAAAGGCTTTGCCATATCAAGTACAGGACGAATCTGTGCGGCATTAAGTGCCATTCCGGCCATTGACAGAAACGCACCCGAAACCATTCCGTAAGCAGCTGTGAATGCATAATAATCGGCTACAGAAACACCGCTTTCTATGGAGAAAAAGTACATAACAAAAGTTCCGAGAAGTGAAATTGCCATGCTTACAGTGCTGCTAATTATCATATAGCCCGGTCTGCCGTAACTGTGGCTTATCTCCTCGTTGTAATGCTTTGCCCAGCGGGTGAAGGCACGTTTTTCCGCACCTGCAAGCTTTATCTTCTGAATACCGGTAATAAGGGAATATATCATACCGTTTCCCTTACTGCTAATCATCATTCTCTCCTTGTTTTCTTTCATCTGCGTCAGAGTATTAAACACCGAGTATCCCACTGTAAGCAGTGTAATGCACAGCGAAGGAATAACCAGTGCAGGTGCGAAAATGAACACCTGTGAAATATATGCAAGCGAAAACACAGTTGAAAGCCCGGTAACCATAAATGCCGAGACAAGAGTGTTGCAGAGTGAATTTATATACTGTGCTCTCTCCGACAATTCGCCAGAGCTGTAATCCTTGAAAAAGTCAGCGGGCAGAGACATTATCCTTGACATTACCGCTGCCTGAACTGAAATATTCATCTGTGTACTAATGCGGTTTGTTACAAGTGACTGTATCGCTCCCACAAGCATGCTGCTTATACCAACGCTCACTGACAAAACAGCTGTTGCAATAAGAAGCTGTAAACTCCCGCTTTCAATAACATCCGAGAAGATTATCTGCGTTATTCTCGGGTTTATCATACCGATAAGCGTGGATATTCCCATCATTATAACCACTGCCGCTCTGGAAGAAAAAGGTACACACTGAGTAATATATTTTATCAGATCAGGAATACCTATTTTCTTCATTGGAAAAGGCTTGTAAAAGCAGTACGCAATATTATCAAGGTACTTTTCCGTTTTTTTATTAAGTTTTATCCTCTTTCCGTCCTCAATAATGCTGTAGCCGGAGATCTTGTCAGGAATAACCGCAACAACTGTTCCATCAGTCTTTCTGCCAAGCATTGCTCCGGCTGCATCCCTGTACCAGCCGCTTTCGAGAATGACCTCACGCCGCATTATTCCATACGGACGACAGGCATACTCAAGCTGTTTCTCAAGGTCTGTAATGTGTCCGGGAATCTCCCTCGGTTTTGCATGATAATAACGCAGAATTATATCAATAGCACTTCGTGTCTTTGCATTTTTGTCAGATTCGGAGGCAGTCTTCTGTCTCGTTACTGTATCTGAAAGCTTCGCCATTGCCTCGGAAAAATCCTCTTCCTCGCGGCTCCGGCGCTGCTTTATCTGTTCATCAAACCATCCCATATTCCCCACTCCTTATTCCGTAGTAACAAGCTCGGTATACTTTCCGCCCTTAGCGAAAAGCTCCTCATGAGTACCCCGTTCGACTACTTCACCGTTATCCATAACAAGAATCTCATCGCAGTCACGAATGGTCGAAAGTCTGTGTGCAACCACTATGCAGGTTATACCGCGCTCCTTTATTGCCTTTACTACTTCATACTCTGTTCTGGCATCAAGAGCAGAAGTTGCTTCATCAAGAATTATTATGGTAGGATCCTGTGCAAGGGCACGGGCAATTTCAAGTCTCTGACGCTGTCCTCCGGACAAATCCCTGCCGCCTTCGGTAAGCCTGTAGTTATACCCGCCTTCACGCTGAATGACATCATCATGTATCTGTGCATCACGTGCAGCAAGAATAACTTCAAAATCCTCGATGGATGAATCCCACATCTTAATATTGTTAGCAATGGTATCCTCAAAAATAATAATGTCCTGGTCAACAACTGCAAGAGAACCTGTGAAAACACTTCGGTCGATATTTTTCGCAGGTTTTCCGTCGTATAGTATCTCCCCGCTCCATGGCTGATAAAGTCCGGAGATAAGCTTGGATATCGTTGATTTTCCGCAGCCCGAAGAGCCAACCAGTGCAACTCTGCTGCCCGGCTTAAGCTTCAGGTTAAAATCCCTGATAAGCGGCTGTGCAAGCCTTGAGTATCCGAAAGTGACATTTTTCAGTTCAATATCCCCCGTAAGCTTTGTATAGGATACCTCATCATCAGTGTCCGGTATCTCCGTCTGATAGCAAATGTCCTCAGGGTACTGCATTACATCCTCGATACGTTCCATTGATGTCCTCATTTCCTGAAGACTCTGTCCTGCTGAAATAAATCTGCCTGCAGGAGCAGTGAATGAGCCGAGAAATCCCTGAAATGCAGAAATCATACCTACAGTGAAATTACCCTCCATAGCAAACCAAATGCTTAAATACATTACCGCAGAATTACACAGGAGAGATACAACTGATGGTATCATTCCAATATACTGATTAAGCTTTGCATACCGAACAGTCTGTGTATTCACGCTTGCCTGATATCCTGCCCAGCGGCGGAAAAATCCGTTCTCCGCACCGCCTGCCTTGATAGTTTCAATCATCTCTATTCCAGCAACAGTTGTACTCGCAAGCTTTGCAGAATCACGCATCTGAACACGTGTGACATTTATCCTTTTTTTCGAAATAATCCTCGACATAAAAAGATTTATCACAACGGATATCAGACCTACCATTGTAAGCAGAGGACTGTAGCGTATCATTACTGCAAAATAGAAAACCGCCATGATACCGTCCAGTGCAAGTGGTGCAAAGGTATTCACAAGGCTTCCTGCGATTCCGGCATTGGATGACTGACGGCTCTGTATGTCGCCTGCCATACGCTGTGAAAAGAAATTCATAGGCATATGAAGTACCTTCCACAGAAACGTTGAATTTCCAACCACATCCAGTTTGCCGTTTATTTTATTTGAGTATATTGCCTCAACTGCCGACACGATAATCTGTATTGCCGAAATAACTGCAAGCCCTGTCATAAACGGAACGAACCATTCAGGATTCTGCCCTGTAAGCAGACGGTCATAGAATATACGTGAAAAGCCCGGCTGAATAACGCCCATCAGTGAAGAAATCAGGCTGCATATTATCACAAATGCTATCGCTGTACCTGCACCCTGCAGGCGGTTTTTTACAAATTTTATAACACTTTTCGGTTTACCGCCCGGAACAAAATTCTCACCCGGTTCTATCATCAGACATATACCGGTGAAAGAATTATCAAATTCCTCCATTGATACAGAACATATGCCTCTTGCCGGGTCGTTAATAACTGCCTTGTTATTCTTAAATCCGTCAAGTACCACAAAGTGATTAAAATTCCAGTGGATTATACATGGAAATTTACCGTTCTTCTTCAGTTCCTCAGGTTCATACCGGTATCCTTTAGCGGTAAAACCGTAGCTTCTCGCAGCAATGAGGACATTTTTTGCATTTGAACCGTCACGGGAAACTCCGCAGTCCTCTCTTACCTGCTCCAGCGGCACCCATTTTCCGTAGTATGCCATCACCATTGCAAGAGAAGCTGCTCCGCACTCCAGTGCCTCCATCTGCATTATAACAGGGACTTTTGCAGCTCCCTTTATTACCGGAGATTTTATTTTTACTTTCTCAGCCATATCAAACCTCAGTTAATTACAAATATTTTCGGTGAAACACTGTCCACAACTATCTCTGCACTGTAAACACCGTCCGAAATTACATTTTCCGGATTTTCTGCTGTAACAGAATAAACCCAGTCTCCGGACTGAAAATTTCCTATATGCAGAGCGTATTCATCAAGAACACTTCCGGCACTGACAGGCTGTGAAGAAATGCCTGAAACGGTAAATTCCGAACCGTTTGAAGTAAGCTTCATACCCGCCTTTACGCTTTCCGCCTTATCCTCGGAAATATAGCAGACAAGCGTGCCGTTTTCACTCACTGCCGCTCCGCTTACCACTGTATCAAGTCTCCCGAAAACTCCCCACACGCATACTCCTGCAAGGAAAACAACTATCGCTCCAAGCAGAAGCCATACTCCGGGATTTGCCACCTTTATGTAATCCGTAAGCTGTTCAGGGGATGAAATCCGGTCTATACTCTTTTTTCTGAAAATACTTTTGTCCATATTATGCCTTTCTCATTTTTTAGATTAATTGTTATACTTGCCGATTGTTTTTTTCCTGTTTCGATCAGTAAATCAGGATTTTTTTAGCAAATCTTTTAATACATCCTTCATAATTTCGCCACTGCCTTCCTGAATATTTTTGTGTTTTAACACTTTTTGTCTTGCCGTTTTTTCTTTATTATACAACACAAAGTGCAACAGAAGTGCAACAAACAGACAGTGTTTAACTTGTAAAACCTCACAATCTTTACAAAAAGAAATTATTAAAATCCACAAACATATTTCTCTTACGAAAAGATTTTTATACTGAATCCATCAGATTTATTCTGAGAAATGACCATATAAACAACTCCCGCTTACTGAGTTATTGTCAGTAAGCGGGAGTTGTTTTATAATCCAGGCATTTTCGTTTTGATATTTTTTCTGTTCACAGCTTAAATGCAGTTATTTTACCGGACCTAAACTGTCGATGATTTTGGAAAGATACTGTCTGAGTCTTGCAAGGTCAGCAAGATTTACATCACCGTCGCCTGTAGTATCAGCAGCTTTCATAGCTGCTTCGTCAAATTTCTTTTCACCAATAAGATGAAGTGAAAGATATGAAAGGTCTGTTACATCTACTTTCCCGTCTTTATCAACGTCACCGTAAATAATATCACCAGCAGGAGTGCCAGGCTCAGTAACAGTGGTTTCCATGGGTGTTGTTGATGCTGTAGTAACATCCGGCTTTGTCGTTTCTGAAGGTTTTGTCGTTTCTGCTGGTTTTTCAGTAACCTCAGGCTTTGTTGTTACAACCGGATCAGAAGGAGAATGCACCTTACCGTAAAGATCCTCAGGCATCTCATCAAGTGTAAGACAGTATTCACTGTTGTATATTTTATTTAATTCATCAAAATCCTGCTTGTTCTCACTCATCAGGAATTCGCCGTACCACGGACAGAAGTAAAGCCATGCAGCATTTTCTATTGTAAGATTGTCAAGCGAAGGAATAGTATCATTTTCTGACATGGCAACCATCTTTGTACCACTGGTAAGGTCAACAAGATAGTTGTATATTCCGGCAATGGCACTTAAACACGGACCGCCGGATAAACCGTCATCTCTTCCGTACTCACAGTTATATTTGTCGTAGGCAACGATATCAACATATTCGTCCCCCGGATACCAGCTTGGTGAATTTGCGTAGTTATAGCTGTTGTATTCCCAGATAAGATTATGAAGATCATATTCTTCAGTAAGTTTTGTATAGAGAAGTTTCCAGAGTTCCTTATATACTTCCGGTCCTCTGTCTCCCCACCAGAACCATGCCGTACCGCCTGTAAAGTTGCCTTCATTTCCCTGTGCTTCATGAAGCGGTCTGAAAATTATCGGAACTCCTGCATCCTGACAGAGCTTAAGCTGTTCCGCAAGATCTTCAACTGCAGCATCAAAGTATTCTCTTTCCTTTGTACCCTCTTCAAGAATATTTGCTGTATTAAATGTGCTGTTTGAAGTCTGGTAGTTTTTGTATGTACATTCCTTCCAGTCAACTTCATCTCCAAGAGTATAATTGTCAAAGTCAATAGGAACATTGATATGCCAGCTTGTTGTAGCTATACCGTTTTTATTTTTTACCCAGTCAATAAGACGCTCTGTTGTACCGTCTTCCCAGCCGTAAAGCGGGTTATAGTTCATCATATCAAAGCCTCTTATCGCAGGGAGCTTGCCGGTCTTTTCCTCAAGGAATTCAAACTCAAGTTCCATATTGCCGTCGTTACCGCCGCCGTAAATTTCCTGCTGACCGGAAATTACATGCTTGCCGTACACTGAAGAAAGATAACTCATAAGAGCCTTTGTTTCATCAGTCGCCTTTGCATCAACCGGTGTTGACGATGCCTTTGAAAAATCAGGAGCCGGTGTTCTTGTAAGAGTTACAGTATCATAGAGACAGTAACCCCATCCTCCGCCGAATGAAATTGTGTTTTCTCCTTCAAAAAGCTTGATATCGCCGAAGCTGAAATCGCTCCATGTATCTGTATGCGGTACGTTTACCGTATACTTTTTGCTGTAGTCTCCGCTTTTGACATTCACTTCAGCCTGACGGAATTCACCTTCGGAGCCAAGATACATAAGCGCTTTTGTTTCAAGTCTGTACATACCTGTTTCAGGTGCATTTACAGTAAATGTCATACATCCTCCGCCTTTTACCCATCCGAATCCTGTTCCTGAAAATCCCGGGTATTCGTCATTATACACCTTATCAGCTGACTCAACGCCGTCATCCATCTCCAGTTCCTCACACTCAGCTTCAAAAAGAGGTTTAACTCCTTCAATAGCTTTAACGTCATTTACGGAACTTCTGAATACAGCAAATGAACTTACTGCCATAACTGCGGCAACCATTGCAGATACTTTTTTAGAAAATTTTCCAGACATTATCTTTTCCTCCTTATTTACATAAAACCATTAACACAATTAACCTTTTAACTATATTATAAATTAAATTTAAGATTTTTTCAAGTGAAATTTAATATCATATTTAACAAAATTCAGAAGAATATTTAAGCATTTCAAACAGTGGTTCGCTACACCTGGCGGAAATACCTGTGGTCGGACTTTCACCAGCTGGCCGTGTGTCATGCACGACACATAACAAAAATGCTGTAAAAGCCTCCAAAAGCCTTTACAGCATTTTTCTGATTATATCACGTGATTTATTCAATGGCGTCCAAAGCTGAACTCATAATAGTGAATTCCATTTTATTCCCTGTTACCTGACTTCCGATAAAATCTTCAATAAAATTAAAATATCCATCCATTCCTAACTGTTTTTCCCATGTATCTACTGATTCTTTGATTCTTAACAGAGACATAACCGGATTTTTATAATACTTTTTCAGTATTTCCTGTGTTAATTCATTAATTCGAAACTGCTTTTTCAGAACTTCCATTATATCCTTATTTGTATACGGATCAAAAGCCATAAGCAATGCTTTTTCCAGTCTTTCATTATCTTCATTTCTGAATTCACTGGTATCGTTCTCTTCCCCGGTGTACTTTTCCTTTATATCAAACAATACAAGTGCAATAGCTTCACGTAACCGTCTGCTGTTTGACAAAGGGAATTTACGATGTATTTTCAGCACATTTCCCTCCATAGGAAACATAAGCATTGAATAACTGTCTTCTTCCCCTCTTTTTATCTTTCCGAATTCTTTTCCCATCTGTGAAAAAATTCTTTCAAACTGATATAACTGCATATTTTTATTCCTTTCTGTATATTTTTCTGAAATATTATGGCTGACGCAGCGAATATTCATCTTTCTACTGTGCACCTTTCAATAATATTTTAGCATGATATTCCGGATGTGTCAAAGGGAATAATTTTTATGTATAAATTCCGAATGGCAATAAGTTTCTGTTCGGATGTTTTTTTATGTATCAAATTCAGGATAAGCAAACAAATTTCAGTCACTTAAAATAAAACACCTTTCCTTTCGGGCGAAAAGGGAGTCTTTCACCAGCGGGGATAAGGAAAGCATGTTCATGATGAACTTTCAGGTCATGCTCAATATATGAATCAGTAATTATCAGGACAGGCCCGTCTTTCGGAAAATCCTTTGAATTTTCAAGCAGATCTACGGCAGGCTGCAGTACCGTGCCGCCTCTGCCTTTTATCATGACTCTTCCTGCAATATCTTCGGGAGCAACGTAGCCAATGTCATAAGCCTGTGCGTCGCAAAATACCACTCTCACAAGAGGGACATCCTTTGCAACAGAATAGCTTGCGGCTGCTCCAAGAGCCTTGCCTATCATGGTGGGCGACATAGAACCGGAAGTGTCTATAATAACAGCATATGTTCTGCTATGTTCGGGAATATCGTACCTTACCCAGTTTGGACGGGGAATATCGGGAGTACTGCTCTGTCTTCTGCTCGGACGTGCATAGGTGCGACGCTTCTCAACAGGAGGAAACCATGTGTCGAACCATTTGGCAAGCTCTACATCCCATGGCACGGGCGGCATAGAAAGAGCCTTTATTTCCTCGATAAGACCAGCGGGAATAAAGCCTCTGCCTGTTGAGGTGTGATATTCCAGACCACTTCTCAAAGCATTTTTGCAAAAATCATCAAGTGAAGTCGGCATATTTATGTCGGGAGTCCACCCTTTGTCGATAATATCACCTTTTCCGTATCCCCTGAATGTGTTCAGTCTTGAATTTTTTCGGATATTATCCGTTAAGATGTCATAGATTTCTTCGGCGGACTGATTATTTAATGCTTCATCGTACAAAAGTCCGTTCTGTGGCATAATTCCAATCTGCATTTCGTGTAGCCAGCCGTTAATAACAAAGTCGCAGGCAATATTCCACAGATACGGGTCACGTCCGTTTCGTCTTGCATGGTGCTGCAAACCTGCATGAAGATATTCATGTGCAAGTACAAATTTCCATTCTTCAAAATCAAGTCCTGTTGCGGGATTAACGTATATTTCACCGTTAATTATATTTACAGCGGCAATCTCAATGTCGTTCAGGTCAGTTCTTCCGGTCGTTTCAATTATTTTAAAGCCCGCAGCAAGCCCACCCAGCAGCGGATAATGATTTATGAACCATTCGGCCGCCTTTTGCATAACCGACTTATGTTTACTGTGTTCTGTCGGCATATCACCTGCACTGTCTATGACAGAACGCACAGAATCTGCAAGAGCATAGGCAAATTCAGAAATATAACGATTTTTCCCATAGCGATAGGTAAGCGGGGAATCGGTTCCTATCATATCCGGAAATTCGCCTGCTGTACCAAAGGAAGCAAAATCAACAGAAGCATGAGTATTCACCAGATGTTCGTAAATCTTCAGCTCGTTTGAAAACGAATCGCTTATTACTGACTGCGACAAATCAATATTACTCCTGCCGAATTTTATATCTGCAAGAAATCGTGATATGAAAATATCACACGCCATATTCCATAAACTGGGATCGTAATCATTCACCCATTTCTGCTGTTTGTCGGATATCTGCTGCATGTAGCCGGGCATACGGTCAGCGTCAAAATGACCGAATGAAAGATGCAGCATACAATGAGCAATGATATATGCCCATTCATTAGGAGCTTTATCACAATCCTTGTTAAGATAAACCATGCCTGATGAGGAAACCTTTGCAGGCACATTTTTCCCAAGTCTGTTCTTTGGGACAACACTCATATTTAAGTGCAGATTTCCGAAAAGAGGGTGTTTGCGGAAAATTGCCAAACCGTCGAAAATCTGCTGTTCATTTTTTGAAATCTTGTTTTCGTTCTTATTCTTTGCCATAATTATTTATCATTCTTTATAAGTCTTGGAAGATCGCGTACAATCTCCACCATAAACCATTCCGGAAGTACTTTTCCTTCATCAGAGGAAACTATCATCTGAGCCAATTCAAGATTGATATGCGACAGATCCTTTATCAAAGCCTTTGCACGATGAGTGAGAAACTGTGTATTCCTGTCCAGTTTCTGCTTATTCCCGGGCAGTTCTGTGAGCAGCTTTGCACGAAAACTCTGGGCAACAAAATAAAGCACATCCCTGTCCTTCGGGTCAGAGGGAAATCTTGCCTCTCCCTTGATTATCTGACTCAGTAAATTTTTATTTTCGATATTCCTGACAAATGCAAGGAACATTCCAGCGTGACTTGCTGAAACGGAACCATATGCAAGTACGCGAAGAATATTTTCCGGAATATCTTTTTCACCTGCACCGTACTCTTTCAGTGCATCACTTAGCATATGCCATGAACGCGGGGTGGAATATGGCTCCTCGGTTTTAGGCGGTTCGGAGAAAAGGTGATCAGGGCGTTCGGTTATATAGTCGGTCACCCATGAGTGAAGTCCGTTTTCGTAAGCCCAGTTCAGCCACTGTTCGGTGTCTGCAACGAGCTGGACATGGAACATTCGATTAACTAATGCTGTTGACATAGTTTTTACTATAGCACCGTCCTGAGAACGATTTCCTGCTCCGATAACGACACTTCCTTTCGGAAGATGATATTCTCCGATGCGCTTTTCATGGATAAGACTGTAGAAAGCTTTCTGAACCTCCTGAGAACAGGCGTTCAGCTCGTCAAGAAACAGCACATAGGGTTCTTTCCGGGCTATCATTTTCGGTGGCACAAACCGTGAAGTATCGCCGTTTATCTGCGGTATTCCGATAATGTCCTCAGGTGCAAGCTGACTTCCGAGAAGGGAAACACAGGGCATCCCCACATCATCCGCAAATTTTTGAACAAGTGCGGATTTTCCTATTCCGGGAGCGCCCCAGATAAAAACAGGTCTTGTCGGGGAAATATTCAGTAAAAGGTCGGATAATTCGCTTTGTGTGACTGTAAAAAGTAAATTCATATTGCCTCCTGTCATAATTTACACAAAAAGATATTAATGTTATGATTGTGTCATTCAGACATTCTCTATTATTTTTTAAACTCCTCTCAAACCTAAAACACAATGTAATTTTCCTAATGCTTAATAAAAAACTATTTATACGTCACCATTTTTCAAATGCAGTCACTGGCCAGCATTCTGTTTCAGTAACCCTGTAATACATATCTTTTTCCGTATCAACTATAAGAACAGGGATAATACCGCTGTCAGTCACTGAACCGTCTATGTAGTAATGAGACTGACCGTCAAAATAAATATCATGAAACCCTGAATCACCCGAGATTTCAGCTGTCCCTACATGCCCGGCAACAACCTTCATATCAAGACCTTCTATTTTCCCGGTTTCAGCCGGATATTTGCCGGTAAAGATATGCTCCGATGTCCCCCACTCCCACATATCTCCGGCTTCTTCATCTATCCCGGCGTGAACAAAAATAGTGTTTCCTTCTGTATAATATCTCGGAAGATCCTGCATCCAGTCAATATATCTGTCTTCGTCAGTATCATCAGAATACATATCATAAGCCGATTTAATCATAAAATCCACAGATGAATCACCCGCCAGCACAAACTCTTCATGATTCCCCATCAGAGCCACCACTTTATCAGAGCCGTATCTGTACTGCAGTTCCATGATACGGTCAAGTACACCACGGCTGTCTTCACCACCATGAATATAATCTCCGAGTAAAATGAGCATTGTGTACTCTTCTTCAAGATGACCTGTTACCATAGAAAGTGCATGGTCAAATTCCGCAAGACATCCGTGAATATCGCTCATACAGTATATTTTCATTAGTAAAACTCCTTTATTCGCTAACTTATTCTAACAGTACATCTCTTTTAATTAATTCGATAGCCTCATCAACGGTCACTTTCTTCAAAAGTAAAAAGAATAAAGGAAGTGACAATTTCGCCATAAGCTCCGGAATTGCTACAGTACAATAATCTTCTGTTTCCAAGGGTGCCAGATCATAGTGATCGTAATCAATAACTGTAGTCGCTGTCAGATCATAATTTTGATCTTCTGTAATAAAAAAACGGGGTGTCTGTAAATGATGGGCAGCATACAGCCTGTCTCCAAAACCATCATGCGTAAAAGGCCACACTCTGGAATTAATGAAATTTAAGAGCCTGTACATATCTGATAAATCCCCGGCTCTTTTTTTAATCCACCCGGATGCATTCGCCGTGAAATACACGCGGCATTCCATACAGGTTTCAAAAAATTCAATACTGCTCTCCAATGCACCATCGGGGCAGGTTTCGTATCCGGTAAAAGCCATTACAATACAACTCTCACCGTTATGTACGTGCTCTATGTATTTAATATTTCTTTCCTTAAGATAAGCAGTAAATTCTCTTTTTGCTTCAATCTTATTCACAATAATCATCCTCCTTATACCAAGAGTTCTCCTTTAGTTCCCGCTCTTATTTCTTCAAGCGTTCTCGGCGTATAGTCCATATACGGCAGCATGCAACCGACATTATAGCTTTCATACGGAATATTACGTTTTTTCATTTTTGCAGTGTATTCCTCATATGATCCGGAATCTCTTCCAATATGAATGTGACCGTATAAATGAATGTATCCGTAAGCAGCGTTTTTCCAGCGTGCAATAGGATAATGACACAGAACAACTTAATATACGAGTAAAGCAATTTACAATTTAATATCAAATGTTAGTGTAGCATGGTCTGGGTATCCTCTTGGTATTCTCCAGAAAGTTTTATGTCTTTCTATTGTCCCATAAGTTGCTGGATATTTTGAATCTTTATCTCCAGTAAAGTTCCAATCATATCTTAAATTCTCAAAACATGATTTTTTTAAATTGCTTATTACATGGTCTAAGGCGTTCATACCACTAATATATCCATCTTCATCCGTAAAAAAATAACTATAATTATCAATGTAATAATCAGTATCATATTTTCTTTTGTCATGATCTGGTGATAAAACATTAAATTCACTTGAGATTATTCCAGAGATACTTTTGTTTGTTGAATTAAAATCACCTGTCACGATAATAGCATGATTTTCTTTATTAAACTCATACAAGTTTGATATATACCTTGCTAACGGTCTGATTTGTTTCTCGTAGTCAATCTGATCCACTTTGCGTGCACCAATTATTGATATTAATTGTTTATTAATACCATAAAACATAACATGGCAAAAATTGAGAGGATATTCACCTTTATCATTATCAACAGGCATTGTTGAAATAACG
>JAUNJJ010000106.1:3378-13590 GCA_030533325.1 Oscillospiraceae bacterium | reverse complement strand
AGGCTGTTGACCATACATATTATTCATAGGCTGTCCGCCATACATGTTGTTCATAGGCTGTGCATTGTACATGTTGTTCATATTGTTCATAGGCTGTCCGCCGTACATATTGCCAGGCTGCTGCTGATATTGCGGAGTTGAATTTCCTGCGTTCTGTGACATATTCTGAACAGTATTTATTATTTCCTGCTGAGTGCTGTCAAGTGAATTAGCACTGAATGGTTTACTGCCCGCAGAAGATGCTTCTGCAGTGGACTCCCAGTCATCAAAGATCATTTTGAGACCTGAAGCATCGATGCCAGTATGTGCGGCGCTACCTTCAGGAAGGGAAGGAGTATCAGACTGACTGTCTGATGATTCAGCCTTTGAAGAATCAGATACAGTTTTCTTATTATTTTCGGTGAACTGTTCTGCAAATTTTGCAATATCGCTGTTAAGTGAGGTTAGAATTACTTTTGAATTTTTACCGGTTAAAATATTGCATGCTTTATTTGCAGGATTGATTTTTAACAGGAGTTCAAGACTTTTCTGACATGGATTCACAGGGAGTTTTGATGCAGCATCAAGAGTAATCATGTTTTCTGCAGCAGTTTCTCCGCTAAGAATCATTTTTCTTATTGCTTCGTCTTCAGAACATGTCAGTTCTTCTTCAAAAGATTCGTTTAATGTTTTCCAGTTGATTCCTGAAAAAATATTTTCCTTTGCTGTTGTTATAACAGTAAGAGAAGATAAGTTAATTTTGTTTTTTCCGCATACTTCAGTTGCTTTCTCAAGTTTTTCTGCGGCAATTTCATATAATTTTGAAATATCCATACAAAAGAGACCTTTCATAAAATATTTATTAAACTGACCACGTTAGATAAGCAAATGGTCTGTTTTAGGACTTAATAAATTTATTTTTTTGCCTTGCACATCCGTTCCCTTCGGTCACTCCGTGCATATCGGTTAATAGTAAACGAAAAAATATATTTTTAGTTTACTATAAAAATATCGGCTCTGCTCTATATGGGCAGAGCCTGAAATATTACATCATAAAACTGTTATTGTAAAAGTAATGAATATTTTTTCCGTTTGCTTTTGAAACAGAGAGTGCACTGCTGACACACTTGAGCATTTCTGTTGAATCAGAAGCATTTTCCGGATAAAGTGCAATGCCAAAGCTCATTGTTATATTAAGCTTAATATCATTGAATTTAATTGGCTCTGCAATGACTTCCTTTATAGTATCTATAAAGTTAAGAATAGATGATTCTGATTCCTTTCCGTAGATAATGAAACCGAATTCATCACCGTTAATTCGTGCGAGGAAAACAGAATTGCCGCACATCTTTTTAAGCTTCTTTGAGTAAGAACAGAGAACAGCATCACCTGCATTGTTACCAAGTTCATTGTTGATGTTTTTAAAGTTATCAATATTTGCAGCAATTACAGTGAAAGGTGATGATGTGCCGATTGCTTCATCAATTCTTTCGATGAAGAGCTGTCTGTTAGGAAGACCTGTCAGAATATCATAGTAGGCAAGGTATGTAAGCTTTTCATCTTTTTCCCTGAGCATATTATTTGATTCTGTAAGTTCAGCATTATTTTTTAAGAGCCTGTTATAGAATACAAAAATTATTGTTACAAGAATTATCGTTGCAACAGAAGTTAAAACACCTGTAATTGCATTTGACATACCTGATTTGAACAGACCGATGCAAATTCGTATGATTGCAATAAAATTAACACCAACAGCTGCAAAATATCCGAAACGAGGAAAAGCAACAACTACAAAAGCAGAGAAAAGGAGAAGTAACTGACCTGTAACTCCCTGAAGAATGTTACCTTTTGGCCCCAATGAAACCGCTTTACTCTGTAAAACCATAACAATAATAAAAATAATAGCGTATATTGCAGGAGCAATAATATCAAGACTTGATTTGTTTTTGTTTATTTCCTTTTTTGACATGTTATAATCTCCTTTTATTAGTACTGTTCATAGAAGCAAGGACGGTTCTTTCCGTTGGATTTTGCAAATGAAACTGCACTGTTAATACAGTTCAGAATATCAGAAGAGTTGAGTGCGTTGTTTGGATATGAAGCAATACCAAAGCTTGCTGTTGCTGAAATAATGTCACTTCCAATCTGAACAGGTTCAGAAAGAATAGTCTGAACTTTCTCAATAAAATTGAGAATATTTGCTTCAGAAAGATTACCCTGAAGAATAAATCCGTATTCATTTCCTCCTATTCGGCCAAGGAAAACATTTTCGCCGCAGAGAATCTTGAATTTCTCGGCATATGTAGCAAGAAGGACGTCACCCGAAGAACTGCCATATGTATTATTAATTAATTTGAAATTATCTATATCTGCAAGAACGACAGAAAACGGGACGTTTGAATTGTTTGTAATTGACTCATCAATTTTTTCGATGAAAAGATGTCTGTTAGGAAGACTTGTAAGAATATCATAGTAAGCAAGATATGTAAGTTTTTCATCTTTTTCCTTTATGATTCTGTTTGTTTCCATCAGCTGTTCGTAATTCCTGGATAATTCAGCGTTTTTCTGATTAACTTTACTTGTGAACAACTGAATAATTGTAACGAGAATAATAGTGGCAACAGGAACTATAAGACCTGGAATATTACTGTATGCCTGTCTCGCAATTACGCTGATAGTACATGAGGCAAGACTGAGTGCGTTCAAAATAAGCGCTGCAACATAACCTTTTTTTGGAGCACCAATTACAATAAATGCAGAGAGTAAAAGCTGGAACTGGGCAATTACACCGGATGTAGCACTTGTTATTGACTGCTTTCTTGCTACTTCAGCAGGACTAATTGCAACACTTGCCTGCATTCTGCTTATTGTCTCCGCACTGTTTCTGGAAATAAAAGAAACAAAATACCAGCTTGCGAGAAAAGCTATAATGTAGACTATTACTCCAACAATCTGTGAAGAAGAGCTGGATGAGTTTTTGTTTTTTTTCATTGGAAAATCCTCCGTTTTTGATAAAATTTAGTAAAAATATTGAATCTAAAAAGTGAAGCAATTTAGATGTTCTAATTAATATTATTATAGTATATTTACAACTTTTTGTCAATGTTTTTTGAAACTGTTTAGGTAGAAATATATACGATTGATTTGTAAAAAAATACAACTGAAAAAACAGGTTGACAAAACCATTCAATTGTGGTATGCTTATAAAGCTGTGAATACAACTGTATTTCTATGATGGACTGTTTTGAGGGTTAAATATGGATAATATAACTAATTCATCTTGTCTGGTCGTAATTGACTCACGGGTTATTCCTGATGTTTTTTTAAAGGTCCTTGAGGTAAAAAAGACCATAGCAAACAGGGAAGCAAGAAGTCTTGCAGCGGCTTGCAAACAATCAGGTATTTCAAGAAGCGCATACTATAAGTACAAGGATTATGTTTTTCTGTATGATGAGCAGCATACGCAGAGGATAATTACTGTATATGCTGTACTTAAGGATAAGCCTGGTGTACTTGCCAATGTTCTTTCTGTTGTACATTCATCTGATGCAAACGTCATGACACTTAATCAGAGTGTACCGGTTGACGGTGTTGCTCCGATTACGATGACACTGAAGCTTAATTCAGGCAGCTACAACGAAGATGATATACGTTCATCGGTTAAGAAAGTCGACGGAGTTGTTGATGTTCGTGTGCTTAACAGAGAATGACAGCAGGTTAAACAAACTAATTTATATTACTGCACGATATGAAGTGTGCAGGGAAACGGAGTATTTTTATGTCTAAGATAGCTGTTCTTGGTTATGGTGTAGTTGGTTCGGGTGTTGTTGAACTTTTTTACAAAAATAAGGAAAGTATATTAAAAAAAGCAGGCAGGGATGCTGATATCAAGTATATTCTTGATATCAGAGATTTTCCGGACAGTCCCTACAGAGACAAGTTTACAAAAGACATCAATGATATTGTAAACGATGATGAAGTAACAATAGTTGCTGAGTGTATGGGCGGAGCTACTTTTGCATATGATTTTGTAAAAGCATGCCTTATGAAAGGTAAGAATGTTTCAACTTCAAACAAGGAACTTGTTGCCAAAAAGGGTGCTGAACTTCTTGCTATTGCAAAGGAAAAAAACTGCAACTTTTTCTTTGAAGCAAGTGTGGGCGGTGCTATTCCGATTATCAGACCTCTTCACAAGTGCCTTGCAGCTAATGATATCACATATATTGCAGGTATATTAAACGGTACAACGAACTTCATTCTTGACAGAATGATAAATGAAAATATGGACTTTTCTGATGCTCTCAGCATGGCTCAGAAGCTTGGATATGCTGAAAAGGATCCTACGGCTGATATTGAAGGACATGATGCCTGCAGAAAAATCTGCATTCTTTCATCGCTCATTACAGGTAAGCATATTTATCCGGAAAATGTATATACAAAGGGAATTACAGAGATTTCTCTTAAGGATGTTAAATTCGCTGAGAAGTTCGGTGCCGCAGTCAAGCTTATTGCAAGCGTGAGAAAACTTGAAAACGGAAAGATTATTCCTATGGTTATGCCGATGCTTGTACCATATGAAAATCTTATCTCAAGAGTAGACAATGTATTCAACGCTGTAATGGTATGCGGTGACGGTATTGACCGTGCAATGTTCTACGGACGCGGCGCTGGAATGCTCCCTACAGCCAGCGCAGTTCTTGGAGATGTTATTGAACAGCTTAAGACAGAAGGAAACGGAACAGATCTTGCTCAGACATGGGTTGACTGTGATAACTCTGAGATTCTTGATGACTATAAGGAAAGCTCATTCAGAATGTATTTCAGACTGGCAGGTTCAGATTTATCAGCTCCGGAAGGTGCAGAAATCGTTGAAAACGGTGATGAAATTGTATTTGTAACAGAAAAGATGACAATTTCAGATGCGGAAAAGCTTGAGGCTGATTTCACAGCAGCAGGTGCTGAAGTTAAGTCAAAAATAGCAGTTCTCGAAATCTGATTATTTTAGACATATTATCAAATAAAAGCGCTGTCTTGGGGCAGCGTTTTTACTTTTATATAATTGATTTTTTCTTATATAATTGGTATAATTATAATTGTATCTTTTTAAAATATCTTTTAGGAGAGAGTAATGAATACAGAAAGCATTTTATCTGAGCTTAGCAATATTTACGGTGTGTCCGGCAATGAATCCGGAGCAGCACTGAAGGCTGCTGATATTCTTATGAAGTTAACAGGGCTGAAAAGCGGGTATTCCGGCGGAAATGTCACAGTAAGTATCGGAGAGCGTGCTGAAGGAAAAAAGCACGTCCTTGTTGATGCGCATATCGATGAGATAGGCATGATTTGTTCATATATTGATGATGACGGATTTGTCGTTCCCGGAAATATCGGCGGAATGGATTACAGAATACTTCCGGCACAGAAAGTAGTGATTCACGGAAAAAAAGAAATTCCCGGGGTTATTTCAACCGTTCCTCCTCATCTTACTGAAGGCGGGAACGTGATTAAGAACATGGATAATGTAAGAATTGACACGGGATACAGTGCCGGTGAACTAAAAAAATATGTATCTGCCGGAGATACTGTTTCATTTGATGCAAGTTTAAAAAAACTTCTCGGTACACGCGTAACAGGAAAGTCTCTTGATAACCGTGCCGGAGCAGCTGTTCTTATACGACTTGCCGAACTGATTAAAGATGATAATCTTAACTGCAGTGTTACACTTTTGTTTTCCTCTGCTGAAGAAATCGGCGAACGTGGTGCTGCAACAGCCTGTTTTGAGATAAATCCTGACTATGCACTTACTGTTGATGCAAGTTTTGCTCTGACACAGGATGACAGTCCGAAAAAATGCGGTATTATGGGAAAAGGACCCATGATAGGCATATCACCTTCACTTTCACGCGAGGTGTCAGATATGCTTATTGAAGCAGCAAAAGCATCAGGTATCGGGTATCAGACTGAGGTTATGAGCGGAATGACCGGAACAAATGCTGACCGGTTCTCCGTCAGCCGATGCGGTGTAAAAACCGGAACACTGTCGTTCCCGATAAAATACATGCATACACCTGCTGAGACAGTTGATATCAGAGATATTGAAAATACAGCAGATCTTGCTGCAGAATTTTTAAGGAGGATAAGATAATGCTTGAACATCTCGAACCTCTTTGTTCCCTGTATGGAATTTCCGGAAATGAAAACGGTGTCAGAGAGTATATTCTGAGCAGGATAGAGGGAAAGTGCAGTGCACACACCGATAATCTCGGAAATATAATCGCTTTTCTGAAGGGAAAGAAAAAAACAGATAAAAAGGTTATGATAGCAGCTCATATGGATGAAGTTGGTATGATGATAACTCATATCAATGAAGACGGCACACTTTCCTTTGATACAGTGGGTGGTATTAATGATGACGTTATTGCCGGACGTCAGGTAATGATATATGAAAAAAATATTCAGGGAGTAGCAGGTTCGAAGGCAGTTCATAATATGACAGAAGAAGAAAGAAAAAAAGCTCTGTCAGTTTCTTCCCTTTATATTGATATCGGAGCAGAGGATAAAAAAGAAGCGGAAAAATATATCTCTCCTGGCGACTGCGCGGCATTTATCAGCGGTTTTACCAGACTTGGGGGAGGAAAAGTCTGCAGCAAGGCTCTTGATGACAGGGCAGGATGTGCGGTTATGCTCGATCTTATTGATGAAGGCGTTGAGTATGACACATATTTTGTATTTACTGTTCAGGAGGAAATAGGACTTCGCGGTGCACAGGCAGCATCATTCGGTGTCTCTCCGGATTTTGCGATTGTGCTTGAAACAACAACCGCTTCGGACATTGCCGGTGTGAGCGGTGCAAAGAAAGTCTGTGAACTTGGAAAAGGTGCAGTTGTTTCATTTATGGACAGGAGAACTGTTTATGACAGAGAACTGTATAATCTTGCCTTCTCTCTTGCTGAGCAGAACGGTATTCCGTGTCAGACCAAAACACTTATAGCCGGCGGAAATGATGCCGGTGCGATTCATATATCCGGAAGCGGTGTACGAACAGTTGCAGTTTCGGCACCATGCAGATATCTTCATTCACCGTGCTGTGTTGCGCAGTACTCTGATATTGAAGCATGCGAAGCTTTGACACGACTGCTGATAACAGGAATTAACGAATTATGATAAAATATATTACAGACAAGGACCTTTCAGCTGTAAAAACTCTTCACGAATGCTATTACGGAAGAAAGATACTTTCCTATTACAAATCATACGGTACAAAGTATGATTTCTGCAGGTTTTATGAGGTTGAACATGAAGGTACAGCAGCGTATATTGTACATTTCAATTCAGTGATGATAATCTGTACCGACGGGTCGCTTGAAATGGAAGAACTTATTACATTTATCAGAATGAACAAGCCTTTTCGTGTTGAAGCGCCCTGGATTGTCCTTCAGCATCTTTGCAGAATAGACGGTTATAAAATGCTTAAAAGAACCAGATTTGAATTTACTGATCACAAACCGGATAATTTTGATGAAAGTAAGATAGAGATTAATCCGTCACTTGATGAGATTTACGACATTCTTCATGAAGGATTTCCGACACTCACAGACTATGGACTGTGGATTACAGAGCATTCTCACAAAATCAGACGCGGACTGTCAAAGATTTATCTGTACAACCACTGTACAACCGCTACTGTCATATACGATATCGATGATCATGTTCTTATCGGTCAGGTTGCTACCAGGGCCGTGGCACGAGGCAGAGGCTATGCAAGGGATTTGCTGTACTGGATAGGACATACGCTTAGCCTGAACGGAAAAAAAGTAAGTTTGTTTGCTCTTGATTATCGTGAGAGCTTTTATGAAGAAATAGGCTTTAAAACCGTCAGTACTGAAAATGTTATTCAGGCTGAAATTTAACGGAGGAAAATATGTTAAACAACGAATTTTTTAGTTTTGATGAAAAACTTATCGAGATAGCAAGAGAAGCTGAAAACTCATGTTCTCTGAGTCTTGCCGGATGTGATACTATTGCTGAATACAACGGCTCAAAGGTACTTTCAGCTTTTATCCGCAACAGGGTAAGTGAGCAGTGTATGCACGGAAGTACAGGATACGGTTACGGGGACACAGGCCGTGATACTCTTGACCGTGTATATGCAGATGTGTTTGGCTGTGAGGACGCTCTGGTAAGACATAACTTTGTATCAGGGACACACGCTCTTTCCGTTGCACTGTTCGGCATTCTTCGTCCTGGTGACAGAATGGTATCTGTTACAGGCAGCCCCTATGACACTCTTGAGGAAGTTATCGGTATCAGAGGTGAGAAGGGAAATGGTTCACTGGCTGATTTTGGTGTTGAATATTCTCAGGTAGATCTTCTCCCTGACGGCAGACCGGATATGGACAGTATACTCAAAGCTGTTCAGGGAGCAAAAGTAGCATATATACAGCGTTCAAGAGGATACTCACTCCGACCGGCACTTACAATTGCTGATATTGAAAAAATTGCATGCGGAATAAAGGTAGCGAGTCCGGATACGATTATTATGGTTGATAACTGTTATGGTGAATTTGTGGAAAAGAAGGAGCCGGTTGAAGTTGGCGCAGACCTTATGGCAGGTTCACTTATAAAAAATGCCGGAGGTGCAGTTGCAAGAACAGGCGGATATGTTGCAGGACGTAAAGATCTTGTTGAGCTGTGTGCATACAGACTTACATGTGTCGGAATGGGCAAGGAAGTTGGCTGTTCACTTGACCAGAACAGAGAAATGTTCCTCGGTCTCTTTATGGCACCTGATGTTGTCTCAGCTTCAGTCAAGACAGCAACATTTGCCTCTGAACTCTTTACAAAGCTTGGTTTTGAATGTTTTCCTAAAAAAACTGAACAGCGCGGTGATATTATAACAGTGTTAAAGCTCGGAAATGAAGAACTTCTTACTGCTTTCTGTCAGGGAATACAGAAAGGTTCACCGGTTGATTCATTTGTATCTCCTGAGTCATGGGATATGCCGGGATATGAAAACAAGGTAATCATGGCTGCCGGAACATTTACAATGGGTGCATCCATTGAGCTTTCAGCTGATGCACCTATAAGAGAGCCTTATGCTGTATGGATGCAGGGTGGTATAACTTATACAAGCGGTAAGATAGGCATTCTTCTTGCTGCCCAGGAAATGCTTGAACGCGGTCTGATTTCAGTTTGACTTTTATAGCCGGAAGTGATATATTAATAATATATATTTCTGATAAAAGGGGAAATGATTATGTTCGGCAAAAACAGAAAAAAGAAGGAAAAAAATCCTGAAATTTCAGGTGAATCTTCTGAAGTCCGGGAAGGGAAAGAAACTGTTTCAAAAAAGAGACAAGGTGTAAAAAAAGCAAAACTTTTTCTATGTCTGTCAGCAGTTTTTATATTGGTACTTGCTGCTGTTATGATTTTTACACTGGCTTCGTTTAATCAGGGATTCAGAAAGTCGAAGAAACTCTCCGGAAAAATCGGAGAACAGTGCGAAAAAGCAGCTTCATATGCAAATATCGAACTTGTTTCATCTTCAGATTTTAGCTTCATAAATAACCTGATTCCGTTTGACAGTCTTGCTGAATCAGAAAGAACGACCAGTGTGTATGGGGTTAAAATTCCTGAATGGACAATTTTCTGCAGCGAGAATTCATTTGGAAAACTTGAAAGCGTAACGTACTGTGATTTCAGAATTCTGAGCAAAAATATCAACGGAATAAAAAAATCAGAAAGAATAGATATTTCACAGATTCCTACCGGAAGTTCATTTTCAGAAGCAGAATCTGTTATTAATATGAAGCCATATCAGGTGGTATACTCAGAAAACTCTACTTCAGTAAAATACAAATATTACTGTAAAGATAAACAGTCCGATATGATTAAGGCTTATTATATTATTGTCATACTGGGTAAGGATAATAAGGTTAATTCACCTGTTATAGAGGAAGAAAATGATTTTATTTCGGATATTTTACAAGCGGATAATAACTGACAAAAAGTTATTTCAGCTTCGAAATATTACGAAATGAATACAAAAAAAGGGTTTATCTAAAAAGAATTTCAAAAAAAAGTTGACAAATTAGCTATTTACTGATATGATAGTTTAGGCGAATAATAAAAAAAGATTATTTAAGGAGGGTAAAATATGGGAGATACTAAATTGTGTTTTGGGTGTTTTGAACCTGTAAACGATGAACTAAAGTGTCCTCACTGCGGATACAA
>JAUNJJ010000106.1:0-3368 GCA_030533325.1 Oscillospiraceae bacterium | reverse complement strand
TCTCCGTATTCACCGTCATATATTGCTCCGGGAACCATACTCAAAGAAAAATATATGGTTGGTAAGTTAATCAGTCATAACGGAGAGGGAGCAACATATCTTGCATATGATACAGTTATTTCATGTAAGGTGATATTAAAGGAATATATGCCTGATGTTCTGTGTACCAGAAATACTGAAACACAGTCAGTTGTTGTTAATCCTGGCAGCAATGTACAGTACAAATCACTTATGGAGGAGTTTACAGAACTTAACAAAAAACTTGCTAAACTCCGTACTATCGACCACATACAGCAGGTACTTGATTTATTCTATGAAAATAATACAACTTATGTTGTATTTGAATACATAGAGGGACAGAATCTCATGCAGTATCTGAAGGAAAATGGCGGTTCACTTTCATGGAAGGCTGTTCAGAAACTGTTCCCGCCGCTTTTTACTTCACTTAGTCAGCTTCATAATGCCGGTATAGTTCACAGAGGTATTAGTCCGAATACAATATATGTTACTTCAAAGGGAGGACTTAAGCTTACTGATTTCTGTATTGCATCAGCAAGAACAAATAACGCTGAACTTACTCCGGAACTTTTTAAGGGATACGCAGCTCCTGAGCAGTATTCACCTTCAGTCTGGCAGGGAACATGGACAGATGTATATGGTATATCTTCTGTTCTTTACAGAATACTTACCGGATGTATGCCGACAGAAGCATCACTCAGAAGTGAATCAGACGATCTTACACCGCCGTCATCCCTGAACTGCGATATACCGGATAATGTTTCAGATGCAATCATCAATGGTATGAAGGTTGCCGGTGATGAGAGAATTCAGTCAATAAATGACTTTGTTACACTTACGTTCAGACCTTCTGATGAAGACAGGACAAAGACAACTGTAAATATAGGCAATATTGCCTCTAAAAACGCAAGAGAGGCTATACAGAAGCAGCGTATCCTTGAGGCTGAGAATGAACGTGCTGAACGTTCGGAAGCAGCTCCGCAGCGTCAGAGATTAATCCGTCCGGCTCCTGAAAGAGAAGAGTATGAAGAAGAAATAAACATTGTCGAAAAAATCAGACCTGCAGCTCTTACAGCTATGCTTTTAATAGTGGTCGTTGCGTTTATATTCTTCCTGTTCAAGCAGATTAATCTTGGAAAGGTAGCAAATAAGAACGGTCTTGCGGCTAACCTTCCGTCATTTACTACAGCCGCTGAAACAACGGTTCCGGAGACAACCACTGTTGCAAAAGATGAGAACAATGGTTTCTATCTTACCAATGTTCCGCCGGCTACTCTTGCTCCTGCAACTCAGGCAACTGAGCCTGATGGTACAGAGGTTACAACTGAGACAGGTAAAGCAGGTGCGAATATACAGATGGCCAATCTTGTAGGAAAGATATACGATGAGATTAAGACATCGACACTTGCTCAGGATGTAACTTTTGAACTGGAATTCGAATACAGAGAGGACAAGCAGCGCGGAGAAATCCTTGCACAGAGTATTGAAGAAGGTACATGGATTACAAGCGGTGAAGTAGTAACTCTTACAATCTGCAAGGGAGATGGTTCTACTGTTGTTCCGGACTATAAACGCGGTCCTATGAGCTGTTATCCTATTCAGGAATTCCTCAGGATTCTTGATGAGGAAGGAATACAGTACAAGGCTATTCCGGAGGTTAATCAGGGATACTTAAGCGGTTATGTCATTGGCACAGAGCCAAAGGCAGGTACTGTAATAGACTCGCTGTCAGGAGATGTTGTTATAGTTCACTACACAGAAAACAGCGGAGGCGGAAGCATTATTCAGTCTCCTGGATACAGTGAACCGTCTGCAGCTCAGACAGAAGCAGCAAATTAAAAAAACAAATCCGTCTCAGAATTATTTCCTGAGACGGATATTTTTATTGCCCTGCATATCTGTTTCCAGTGGTCACTCCGTGCATATTGGCTAATAGAAACCGAAAAAATATTTTTTGTTTACTATAAATAAAAAAACCGGATATCATACGATATCCGGATATTTTTTAGATAAACCGCCTTGCCGTATTATACAGCATATAAAACCCGCTTATTCAGCAGGTGGGTATCCGCCTGAAAGCTTCACGCTCCCTTCATCTCAAAAGAGGAGGTCTGCAATCCACTGTCAGAGCTAAATTCCCTAAGTAGAAGTGTTGGATTATATGAGCCGTATATAACGCACAAGGCAGAATTAAAAACTTGTGTTTACATTCAGTATTATAACACAATTATTATGAGATGTCAATGAAAATTTTCTGGAATTATTCTTCGTCCATTTCTTCTTCGTCTTCAAATTCCTCAATTATTCTGTCAAGGAACATCTGACCAATTCTTTCAAATTCATCGTCATCCTCGATTGAAGCGAGCATTTCTTCTCCGTCAACTTCTTCCATCTTTAATACAACAAGTTCGTCGCTGCCATCAAGAATGTCTTCAGGCTTTTCAGCATATGGTACAAGTGCGTAATAAACCTGATCTTCAACTTCCATGACATCAAGAAGTTCAAATGTCTGTTCCTTACCTTCTTCATCAACAAGTGTATAAAGATCAGGACCGTATTCTGATATTTCAGGCATAATAAAATCTCCGTTCTGCCCTCAGGCTTGTATTTTTGTGTTCAAAGCACATTACAATTTAATTTTACTACAAATTACAGCTGTTGTCAAGTATATACTGAAAAAATCAAACCTCACAAAAAAATAAAAAAACTTTTAAAAAAAGTGTTGACAATCACAAATAAATATGATATTATATAGTCATAGAAAGAAAGGATAAAGTTCAGGCGACAAGAACTTTAAACAATCTTTCAGAATCGGGTTTTATATTTGGACATGATTTCTTGCAGCGTTCACAGGAGTAATGATAAGCTTAAGAGAAGCTAAAGAGAACAGCTGGAGAAGTTGGTACGGTAGTTAAAACAAATTTATTAAAAGGAGGCGGGCCCGGTGGAAATGATTTCAGATGAATCATCGATTAGTAAGCGGTCTTTCATGGCTCGCAGGCAGGGGTAAAGTCCTGAGGGTTACATTTTAGCTTTCATCTTTGCGGAAAGACTATCTGCTCAGTTAATTTGAGAATGCTGAAGGCTGCGGTTGGTTCCGGCGTGTTCGTTTAATCGTAAGCGTTTATATCATTCGATGAAATTAGACTAAGCTGGATATGGACATATGTGATAAGGTTAAATGAAACGGGGATAAGGCCTCAACATTCAGATGAGAGGCTCGGATAATATGATTTTTAAGGTGATTCCAATGGAAATAAATCGTTGATATTTCGACCAGAATAAATTTGAAACAGGTGTGACCAATGGAATAAATATATTTGATATTTCGACCAGAATAAATTTGGAAC
>JAUNJJ010000272.1 GCA_030533325.1 Oscillospiraceae bacterium | reverse complement strand
ATTTTCTCAGCAATCATATTATAACATATAATTTACTGTACTCTGACAAGATGGTACGAAATGTATGCGAAAATGGTATGAAATAATTTTTCATGTATAAAGCATCACGGTTACAGTAAACAAATTGTTTTTACATGAAACTTTTATATTTCCATTGTATTTTTTCACTGTATGCTCCACACTCTTTAATCCTATTCCATGTCCTGATATATCATGAGTTTCCGGCATTCCATTAACAATTTTAACGTCTTTTGAACATGTATTCTGCATTGAAATAAACAGTATATTCTTTTCATATTTGATACAAATATACAGAGAAGGTGATTTTTCTTTTTTCAGCGCCTTTATTGCGTTGTCTGCAAGATTTCCCAAAATTACATTGATATCGAAGGAATCTATATTAAGGTCATCCGGAATAAATATTTCAGATTTTATTTCTGAGTTTGTGTTTTTTAGCTGCGACAACTTATAGTTAAGCAAACTGTCAATTTCATAATTTCCGGAATTAATATACCTTTCAGAAACTGTAAGTTCATCAAATGAACGGTTTAAATATTTTTTTAGTTCTTCATACTTTTTATTTTCAAGAAGTGAACTCATCTTTTGAAGATGGTTTTTTAAATCATGTCTGAAATAACTTTGCTGTTCCTGAAGCTGATAAACAATATTGAGCTGATTTGAATATGCTTTTACCTGCTGTTCCACAAGTTCGTGTTCATGAATTCTGGTATAAGCTTTATCAAGTGAACTGAACAAATAAAATACTACTACATTAATAAGAATTAAAAGAGTGGCTATTAACAGCATCTGCACATTATATTCAGACATTGTAAATATTGCAATACATATACTTGATACTGGTATTATGATTATCGCCACCAGATTACTCCCGTCAATTTTATTAAATCTGCGTTCACGGAAAAAATATTCAATTACAAGAGAAACTCCGTAAAAACCTAAGGATGTCATAAAACCTGAGTCAATAACAACAGAACTTCCCACAAAGAAGTAAAATCCACAGTCAATCAAAATATTAAGTGCATAGCAAAGCGATCCTATTCCTATGTTATATAATATCCTTTTTCCATAAATAAATGCAGCCGAATATATAAATAACAGGTTTGAAAACAAATTAAGTAAAGGTACGTTTAATGTTAAATATGCAGCACTGTTAGTTATAAAGAAAAGAAACATTATTGTACTGTTCAATACAGGATTTATTCTACTATCCTTATAAAAGCAGTGAAGCAGCTTTGAATATGTGTGTACCCTTAGTCCATTGGACAAAAGATATATTGCGTTTTCCAGAGTCAGCATATTATTTTTCACCGCCTGCTATAATTTTATCGTGCACTGATGAAAGAAGTTTTTCACTTACTTTATCCTGAAAAGTTTTACTTATTGAAAATTCCTCGCCACTTATAAGTGTAATCTCCTCTGGAGAAAATCTGGAAATATAATTAACGTTAACGGCATAACATCTGTGTATCCTTAAAAAAAAGATTTTCAGGTAACTTCTTTATTTCATCATCTAATTTGCCATATATCTCTATAGTTTCCTTTCTGGTATTTATCAGAAGCTTTTTTCTGTTGCTCTGAATATAAATTATATCATCGACCAAAATACTATACTCTTTCCTGTTTATTGTATACTTGTAATAGATTTTAGTACAAATGAACTCCTTAACATAATCACTTAACACAGACCATATTTTTTCTTTATTAACAGGTTTGACAATAAAGTCAAATGGTCTGTTCTGAAACAGTTTCATTGCATATGTATTCTTTGCTGAAATGTATATTATCTGTACTTTATAATTTTCTTTTATTTTCCTGAGGATACTCCCAACCTCTATACCATTTAAATTATATAATTCAATATCAAGAAAAATAAGATCAAACTGACACTGTTCATCCCAGTATTCAAGAAACTTCTCGCCGCTTTGAAAGGTTTCTACATCAAAACTTTCAGAAATTGCAGCTGCATAACTTAGAATATATTCCTCTATCTTAAAACATACATTAATATCATCATCAACTATCGCAACCTTAATCATAATCTAACCTCAACCTTTTTAATCCCAAAAAATGCCGACAACATACCATTCAGCAGATTAACTTTATATTTTCATCTTTTCAATACCACGCTGTATCAGCAACCTGTTTATTATATGGAACGTATATGAAAAATGCTTTTTAGAATCCTTTGCTTTCCACCGTTCCGGTCATGTTGTTAATATAAAGTATAGCATAGTTCAGAATCATATTCAACACCGGATAAACTGATTACGTTCTGCTCTTATATACAGCAAATCCGCCCCTGTGCCTCCTGACACAGACGAGCGGATTAATTTTTTTAATGCTGCAATTCGCTCAGATAAATATTAACCCGATTCTGAATTGAATCAATAACAGCATCT
>JAUNJJ010000105.1 GCA_030533325.1 Oscillospiraceae bacterium | reverse complement strand
TTCCGGTTTTTTAGGTATACAATAAATTTTCAACGGTTAACGGTACGCCTAACTTTTCAAATATTTCAGTGTCGCAAACGAAGCTATTGTTAGGAATGAATCCAATTCCTTCTTTTATGGTTCCAATAAGACTCCCCATTTTAGTATGTCGCTATATTTTCTTGGTCTTGCCATAGTTAATCACCGCCGTTTTTTATACATTATAACATAAAACAGCTGCGATTACCAGCTTTATTTAATAAGATATCAATATGTCAGCACACTAGGATAAATATGCAATGGAGCGCGGAGGATGGTCCACACCGAACGTACTGAAGTCAGTGTATCAGCACACACTTTCTTCTGACGTGAAAAAGCTGATGAAAAGATAAACAGTTACTTTGAATCACTGATTGACGATACCGATTAAATGATTATTTTTTTGCCGTGTCCGTGTCCATTTTCGTGTCCATTTTGTTTTCTATTATATGAAAAAACGTGTATTTTTCAATGTTTTCAAAGGTTATTCTGAAACTTGAAACATAAAGAAAACCGCGTATCTACGACGTTTATCGTAAATACGCGGTTTTTGTGTTGTCAAATAACGATTATTTCGATACAATTCACCCACAATGCAAAAATATGCACCCATTTTAACGATAATCGTTTTCTTATGAATAGTGGTATATCACACTTTTACTTAAAAATCAATAGCTTTTTTATAATTTCTCTACTTAACTACTTTTATTTGTTTTCATCCTGAATCTTTCAAGAAATAATTCAGCCGCTTTGGAAAATACCTGATGTTTCTTCCATACAAGGTACATCTGAGCAGTTTTGTGCGGATAAAGCGGTCGAAAACATAGATTGCTGTCACCTGAACAGTTAATGAGCTTATCAAGAGTAATTGCATAGCCCATTCCTTCATCAACAAGCAGAGAACCATTAAAAATAAGATTAGAAGTTGAAGCAATTTTGATTTTTTCTTTTGGCAAACCAATCCACTCTGAAAAATCAAGTCCATTCATCATCTGTCTTGAAAGAATAAGTGGACGGTCGGCAAGCATTTCAGAAGTGATGTATTCATTTTCTGCTAAATCACTGTCTTTACGCATAAGCACGCCCCATGTATCGTGAACAGGAAACCTGATATGCTCAAAAGCAGTATAATTTGACGGTTCAAAAAGTATTCCGAAGTCAATCAGACCTTTGTTAAGCTTATCAATAACATCAATAGAATCACAGCTGATATTATGAAACCTTATTTTCGGATTTTCATTCTGAATATCCTTTACAATTTTTGCAACAATTCTTACAGCATCAGTTTCACCTGCACCAATGTAAATATCCCCTGCTATTTCCTCATCAGCAGATTTCATTTCAGATTCAGTTTTCTCAACAAGGTCGAGAATTTCTTCTGCACGTTTTCTGAGAAGATAACCATCTTCTGTGAGTTTAATGTCGTGATTTCCACGCCTGAATAATGTTTTGCCAAGTTCTTCTTCAAGCTGATGTAGTTGTCTTGATAGTGTCGGCTGTGTAATGTGCAGTTTTTCAGCCGCCTTAGTAATATTTTCTTCTCTTGCAACAGTTATAAAATAACGCAGAACCCTTATTTCCATAATACACCTCCTGCATAATAATATAATTATAGCATATTCAGAAATGCTCTTCAAGCATTTCTGAATATACAAAATAAGTATTGGACTTTTTCTGTATCACGGATTATAATAAAAGTAAATCGAAGGAGTGATGAAATGTCAATTGAAGAATATCTTGACGATTTCGGCTGTAATGAAACAGAAAAAGCAGAAATACTGAAGTGCCACAGCAATAATGATACAAAAGGCATGATTACTTTACTCCGAAAACACAGGCAGACAATTTTAGGCAGAATTCATAACGAAGAAAAACAAATCAGCAGCCTTGATTACTTTGTTTTTCAGCTTGAAAAGGATATCAAGGCTCAGTAACGAAAGGAAGATTATAATGCTAGGAAATTTCACTTACGCAAATCCGACCAAACTTTATTTCGGAGAAGATTCTCTGAAAAATCTGAACACCGAACTCCATAAATACGGCAAAAATGTTGTTTTTGTATACGGTGGCGGTTCAATTAAGAAAAGCGGTCTTTATGATGAAGTTATTGCAATTCTTAAAGCAAATGACAAGACTGTTTCTGAAATCGCAGGAGTAATGCCGAATCCTACAATTGAAAAGCTCTATGAGGGTATTGAAATTGCCAGAAAAGCAAATGCGAATTTAATTCTTGCAGTTGGCGGCGGTTCTGTATGTGACTACTCAAAGGCACTTTCCGTATCAATAAACTGCGATGAAGACCCATGGGAAAAGTATTATATTAAATTTGATGAACCGACCTGTGAAATCGTACCTGTCGGCTGTGTCCTTACAATGTCAGGGACAGGCTCTGAGATGAATGCAGGTGCAGTAATTACAAACCATTCCCAGAAGCTGAAAATCGGTCATGTGTTTGCTGATGAAAACATTATGCCGAAGTTTTCTGTCCTCAATCCGAGATATACAATGACACTTCCTAAATATCAGATGGTGGCAGGAATTTACGATATTTTCAATCACATCTGTGAACAGTATTTTTCCGGTGATGATGACAATACAAGCGACTACATAAGCGAAGGTCTTATGAAATCACTTATTCATTCAAGCCGTATTGCCAATGAAAATCCGCAGGACTATGAAGCACGTTCAAATATTATGTGGACTGCAACATGGGCACTCAATACACTTGTTGCTAAGGGCAAATCTACTGACTGGATGGTGCATATGCTTGGTCAGGCTGTGGGTGCAGTTACAGATGCTACTCATGGCATGACACTTTCCGCTGTATCACTTGCATACTATAAATACATAATGGACGCAGGATTGCATAAGTTTGTTCGTTTTGCTAAGAATGTCTGGAACGTAAATACAGAGGAAAAAACAGATACCGAAATTGCTCTAGAAGGTCTTGCGGCAATGGAAAACTGGATGCGTGAACTTGGTCTTGCCATGACTATCAGTGAAGTTGGTGCAACTGCTGAAAATCTTGAGGATATTATAAATGCAACGCTCATTCTTGAAGGAGGATACAAGCTTCTGACAAAGGAAGATGTAAGAAAGATTCTGAATGCTGCTATGTAAGGTGAGAAAAGTGAAAAAACGGATAATTACCCTATTAACTGTTGTTGTCAGCATACTATGCGGCTGTTCAGGAATAAATACTGAAACAGCAGTATTAAATGAAAAAAGCACAGTACAGGCAATATCTGTGACAACAAACAGCAATGATTATAATTATACTGTCAAAGATGTAAAAAATCTGCAGGACTTTCTGTTAAACAGACCTGTTTCAGATAATCTGAAAGATAAGCCGTATGATATGAACAATGATGGTGTGTGGAATGTTTTCGACCTGTGTATGCTGAAACATAAACTGCTGAGTCCTGCTCAAAACGATAATGATACTGTCGTAGTCTATTTTTCACGCACAAATAATACTGAGAAGATTGCAAACTACATAATTGATATTACAGGTGCTGAAAAATATGAAATTGAGGCGGAAATTCCATACACAGATGAAGATCTTGATTATACAAACTCATCATGCAGAGCAAATCAGGAACAGAATGATAAATCCTACCGTCCTGAAATTGCAGAACCAATGGAATCAATTGACAGATATGAGGTGATTTATCTTGGTTATCCGATATGGTGGGGCGAAGAACCACGTATAATTGATACTTTCCTTGAAATCTATGATTTTTCTGATAAAACAGTAATACCATTCTGTACGTCTGCAAGCAGTGGTATTGCGACAAGCGAGAGGAATATCAAGAATCATGTTCCAATTGGCAATTTGCTTGAAGGCAAAAGATTTTCTGCAAGTGCATCTAAATCAGAAGTTGAAGAGTGGATTAATGGATTGAATATTATGAAAAATCCAGTGGAGGAAAAACTATATCTGACAATAAACGGAACAAAAATTTCTGCAACTTTTGAAGATAACAGCTCTGCACAGGCACTTAAAGAAAAACTTGCTGAAGGTGACATCATTATAGATGCTCACGATTATGGAAACTTTGAAAAGGTTGGAGATTTGGGATTTTCGCTTCCGAGAAATGATACTCAAATAACAACAACGCCGGGAGATTTGATTCTGTATCAGGGAAATCAGTTTACTATCTATTATGATGAAAATTCATGGAACTTTACAAAGCTCGGTCATGTTGACAATATGACACAGGAAGAAATAAAAAAATTGCTTGGTGACGGAGATGTTACTATTACATTATCATTAATTTAACAAAATAAAGAAAACCGCGTATTTACGCTGCTTATCGTAAATACGCGGTTTTGTGTTGGTGGAAGCGATGCTCACCCCTCCAAACCTGCGTGCTTTTAAATTTAAAAAATGAGGAATCCCCATTTTAAGCCTTTTGCGAAGCAATTTTTTATTTTCATTTTAAAACAGGAAATCATTTTTTAACGGCATTTTTCAGATTTCCACATTTCTCATGGATTTATGAAGAGAGTAAGCAACATCAACAATACATCTGATTATCCATTGCTTGTTTTTGTGCCATACACGATATGATTGCACATCTATATAACATTATCACAACTAGTGGCTCATTATTCACTATCATTAAGCAAATATGATTTGTGTGGTCAGATACGACAATCAAGTTGACTTTTCAATAATGCTATGATATAATATAAAAATAACAAAGAGGCCCGTTGGTGGAGTTAAACCGCCGTGGTTCACCTTAGCAGGGTGACTGCTCTCTTCGTTGAGCTATACGGGCTTGTCGGGCGGTAAAACCGCATCAATGCTTGAGGAGCAAGTGTTTTCAGCTTAAACTACCAACAATTGTACCTTAATTTTAGCACGATTGTCTCTGATTGTCAAGAAAATTTGATTATTCTGGTGAATTGCTATGAGAATATGCCTTATGTGCAGAAAAAGAAATATAGATTATTATGGTATCTGTCCCGAATGTAAAGTTATCAATGACAAAATGCGAGGCATTTTCTGTAATCTTAATGGAAAAAATGCTCTTGTTACGGGTGGACGTATAAAGATTGGATATGCCGTTTGTCTGCGACTTTTAAGACAAGGTGCAAGCGTAATTGCTGTAACACGCTATCCCAAATCAGCACTTGAAAATTATATGCAGGAGCCGGATTATGATGTATTCAAAGACAAACTTACAATTATTGGATTTGACCTTATGCGTGTTGACCGTTTGCATGAACTTATAAATAAGATAAAAGTAATATGTAATGGAAAGCTGGATATTCTCATAAACAATGCTGCACAGACCGTAAAGAAATCTAATGAATATTACAAACAGCTTACGGCGCATGAAAACACTTTACAATTGCAATGCTGCAATCTTGTTCCTCTTGCCAAGCCAGAAACTTCATTTTCAATTATGCCGAGTATTAAGGCTGTTGATTATGGTGAGACAGACAGAGATAATTCATGGGTACGAAAGCCTGAAGAAATTTCTCCGCAGGAGCTTTTGGAAGTTCAGCTTATCAATGTAACTGCACCCTTTATGCTGACAAACGGATTACGGCAATGTCTTGCAAACGGAAATTCTAACAATCGTTTTATTATCAATGTCAGCTCTGTAGAAGGCAGGTTTAATACAAAACAGAAGCTCGCACGTCATGTACATACGAATATGGCGAAAGCGTCTCTGAATATGATGACACACTCTATCGCTTCTGATTATGCACGTGACCGTATATTTGTATATTCCTGTGACCCTGGTTGGGTATCCAATCAATTTCCTCCGGGATATGAAATCAGCAGGGATTTTAAGCCTTATCTTTCTTTTGATGATGGAGCTGCAAGAGTACTTTATCCTATAACGCTTCATCTGAATGATGAGAAGATAAAGGACAACGGATTGTTTTATAAAGATTTCAGGATTATAGAGTATTAAGGTGAGTTATGGGATTATTTGACTGGTTCAAGGAAAGTAAAAGAAAAAAACAAAATGTTGAGGTCGAAAAAACAGCCCCAAAGCACAGTTCTTTTTGTGCAGACTATATCAAAAGAGAAGAAATGTATATCCCTGACAGACCAAAGGAAGTTAAGGCGAAGGTGAAGTATATCACTTTGACTTTGGAGCAAGCAATTACACAGGGGTGGCATTTCAAGAGAAAATCCCGTAAGCGTATCCGCATCACGCACTATACAGGAACAAATAAAAATGTAATTATTCCGTCTGAAATTGGCGGATATATTGTCAATGAGATAAGTGGCGGAGCTTTTTTCAGGGCTGATATAGAAAGAGTTGAGATACCCGATACTGTAAAAAAGTTACACTGTTCCTGTTTTGGACAAAGCAAAGTCAAAGCAATCATCATTGCTGAAGGAATCACAGAGATTCCAAATGGTTTTGCTTTCTCATGCCAGGAGCTGGTCAGTGTTCATCTTCCTACAACACTTTTTAGAATTGGAAACTGTGCATTTGAAAACTGTACTAATCTGAAATACATAGATATTCCAAAATCCTGCGGATATATCGATAACCGGGCATTTTCCCGAAGCGGAATTGAAGGCTTTGCATATCAGGACGGCATTTATAAGGAGGTCAATGGAACGGTATTCCAGCGAACACCGCTTGATAATCACTATAAATTGATTCTTCGTACAGAGCCTTCAAAAGATGAAGAATATCGAATTCTTTCTGTGGGACGACATTCTCTGTTGCAAGGTACATCAGATATCAAGCTTCCAGGTGGAAAGGTTTGGCTTGGAGCTTGTTCCGTGATGTGCGAATATCGTCATATGGGAACATTGGATTTCTCCGAATGCACTAAGGTATCCGCTCATATTAAAGCTTTTGAGCTTTCAGACAGGTGGTATGACGGAAAACTCAGCAGTGGCTGTGTTATGGAAGTTATCGTTCCGCAGGAAACAAAATGCGAATATTTTCCTGATTGCATTGATGTGAAATATCCCAATAAAAAAAAGTATGACGGATTTATATCGGTTGAAAGTCGTGATAACGATAAAACAGTTCTACGGATTCACGGAAATATTTTGCCGGCATATTCGGTGGTATTTCATGAAAAATCACTTGAAATCAGGACAGATAGGTGGACGAAGTATGAAAAATATGCGATTTGCAGCAAGGAATTGGAGAGTATCTCCTTTGACAATCTTCTGAACGGCACTGATGAACTGTTTGCACCGTGTTGCCATAATTTACACCGTGTGGAGATGTCAAACAGATGTGTCTTCATACCGTCCTCAGATATAATCAGTGAAAGACTACATACAGAATTAATGAAAGCGTTTACCGAAAGAAACTTAAATGGAAAGTTATGCTGGTTTGATAGTTCTGTTGTTGACAATATTTTTTCAGGCAATAGCATTAAGTCAAGGATAAGCCAGAAAAGAAAGATAATCATAGCCTGCGATGTTCTGCGAAGCACTGCCGGTGTGTTTGAAAACAGTTCGATGTACGAAAAATACCTTCAAACGCATAGACGCTATGCACTGATATTATGTGTTACACTACCCGATGAATATACAGATTTTCTGAGAAATTTTTATGAGGTGATATAATGGCACTGCAAGCTAAACGAGGATTCATGCCGACAGACGAACGTGATTTTGGAGAAAAGAGTCTGCCGAAATTGAGAAAAGCCGCTGAGGAAGTTTACTATCTTCTTTGCAGAGGGTATCCAGTCACAAATACAACAAGATTTATCGGAAATCATTATCAGCTCTCCGAACGGCAGAGACTCGCTCTTGCAAGAACAATCGCTCCGACAGATAGTATCATTTCAAGAAAGAACCGTGAGGTTTCTGACATCAGGGGCGAAACGATTTATATTGACGGTTTCAATGTTATCATCGGACTTGAAATTGCATTTTCAGATTCTATGTTGTTCAAGTGTATGGATGGTACTATCAGAGACCTTGCCGGAATTCATGGTACATACCGGCTGATTCCTCAGACTGACTTTGCAATACAAGCTTTATTGCAGACATTAGATGAGTTACAAATACAAAAAGCCGTAATATATCTTGATAAACCTGTTTCCAATTCAGGACGGCTTAAACAGAGAATATATGAGTTTGCTGAAAGCATTTCCTTTGAACTTGATGTACAGATAGAAAATCCGGTAGATGCACTTCTGAAAACAAAACCGATGATTGCTACGTCAGATGCGATAATACTGGACAAATGTAATAGTTGGTTTAATCTTGTTAAATACATAATAAATACAAAAATAGGAAATTTTAACTATGTAGATATAATTTCATATTGAATACAAGACTCTCAGAATGCTCTGATAGAATTGTTAAACAAAATTTGAATATGTTTTATAAAGCTAATGTTAATCTCATTAAGCCTTTATTATATTAGATTATTCAATTATTTTCTGCTTGATTTTAAGAGTTATGGGCTAAAATTGATTTCCGTGGCTTTCACACGCATTCACACATGCTCAGCAAGAGGGACAATGAGATTAGCTTGCTTTTTTCCAAGGCCAATCAGTCTCATTTTTGTTTCCATATAATTATCACTCTTTATTGACCATTGAATATAATTATGGTATAATTAGTTTGACAACAACAATATTGTTGTTATTATTATATTAAAATTCGTGATTACGAATGCGTCAATACGTTTTTACGAATTAGTTCATGATTACAAATATAATACTAATGTTGGAATTGAGGAACAGCGGATAGCACTGAGGCATGAGATTGAGCATATTGCAAGAGGCGATTTCTACAGGTTGGAAGTGCCGCTGGAGATGATTGAGAGTATGGAGATTTGAAAACGATAAGTAAGTTTACTTTTATGGTATATTATAATATAATTAAGTATAAAATAACTAATAATTCATAAAAAGAGAGGCGTAATATGGATTATATAAGAAGTCTTGAAGATTTCGAGGAGTTCCTTGCAGCTAATCGTGATGAAATACTTGCACAGACTATCAGAATTGAAGATCTTCCTGAAGATGATGAGTGGTTTCAGGAGGATGAATGGGATGAAATATATGAACGTGAGGTAATTCAGAATGGAAAAGCTTAATATAGGCGATATTTGGTGGGTACACTTTCCTTTTTCAGACACCAGTCAATAAAAGCGAAGACCGGCAATTATCATTGATAATGATACTATTGCAATTTTGACTATATATGTTACAAGTCAAAACAAAGCCAATCCGTTCAGTATTGAAATCAAAGACTGGAAAGAGGCAGGTTTGTCAAAACCGTCCTGGGCACGAATCAACAGAATAGTGCGTATTGGAGAATATAATCTGGATCAGCGTGCCGGAACTCTTACCAATAAAGACCGACTTAAATTCATGCAATTAACATCTGAAGTTCTTTTACATAAGACTCATGAATTCTCTCTACTTGCGATTAAAAATCCAGATGGTAAATTCCTTCAAAAATATGACGAGCGATGGGATTGCTGGCTGTTCCCTTACTTCAGAACTGAAGAAGACAATAAAGCCGCCGCTGATAAAATAGCAAGTGAACTGGTGAAAAACAAAGTATATACTCAATATGTAACAACTGCAAAACACTGTAAATATTCAGTAAGCGACCAGGTTTATAAAATATATAACCACAAACTTTACAGACTTAATCTTGATATCATCCCAGAGCATATGACCGAGGATGAATTCGAGATTAACGGTACCAAATACAGCTGGCTGTCAATCAGACAGATGGAGAACAACAGCGTTATTATGGAAAAGAACGAAGAAATCGTTGCGTTTGTAAAGTGTAATTGTAAGTGAAGTGCCGCTGATGATTGAGAGTATGAAGATTTAATGCATATAATATAACGAGGTGATTTTATGAGCACAAGAGAAATGGCATACAGTATTTTATCGAATCTTTCAGAAGAGCAAATCAAAGCCTTTATTACCCTGTTTGGTCGCGGTTTCAGCAACTTTGAAGAAACTGAACCAGATGAAGTTGATAAATGGTTAATAGCAGACTCCCTCATCGACAATGACGAATCTATGCCACTCGATGATTTTGTAAGAAGTATGGGGATGGATCCTGATGACTTATAAATATAATATCCGAAAGAAAGCCATGAAGTTTATTGAAAAGCAGGAAATACAGCAAAGGAAACGCATCTTAAAATCTATATATTCCCTTCCTGTAACCGGAGATATAAAGAAACTCGCTGGTAATGATAATCTTTACAGGCTTCGTGTTGGTGACTACAGAATATTGTTTCTCTTATCTCCTGAAAATGATAAAATCACTCTGGTGGATGTGACTAATGCAGGAAATAGAGGGCAAATTTATAATGATGTATGATAGTTTTTATGGTACAGATTCGAACTTGTCGAAGAGATAAATTTCGACATAATTCGACATTGCTTTGTGTATAATAAGAAGTTTATAAAGAATACAAATCATTTGGAAGTTATGGAATTAATACCACTGATATGAGTTTTGATCCCGACACAATAACGCCGGATGATACACTTATACTCGAAGAAGTGTATAATGAATTTGGTCAGTTCTCCGCATCTAAACTCGTAAGAATGACGCATGAAGAAACTCCATGGTTAAACACCAAAAGGAACTGCGTTATTGACAAAGAGTTAATAAAGAAATATTTTAAGGAAAACTATGTTGAATAATGGGAATTAAAAAAGTCAAAAGTCCCCTGCCTTGATTGCTGAAGCGAGACTTACGGAAAAGAAACTACAGGAATTTTGTTTTTCTTTAAAATATCTGACTACAAACTCTAACTATAACTTCTCATATTTCAAAAACGGTTACAAAGACAAACTCAATGCTGAAACAGCATTCATTTAAAAAATGCAGGAGCTTTCAAATCAAACCTGGAGATATTGGGGTCAGCTTGGCAAGAGTCAAGTCGGATATGAAACATTACCATTCAGCAATATAAAATTTACTCCTAATATAAATACGGCAGAGTCAATTCAAAAAGTGATTATCTTTAGATTTTTCAAAGACAATTACAGAATTATAGGCGTCAAAGAAGATGATAATCATGTATTCTACGTAATAGGCTTTGACTTTGACCATTCAGTGTATGATCATGGTAATTGAAAAAAAGCCTCTCCGATGAAACGAAGAGGCTTAAAATATAAGGGAACACTTACAAACTAGCACGCCATCGTTCAGTAAAAAGAATAATAAAACCTTCTACTGAGATGAGTGCAATTTCGATTTAAACGAGTTCGTCAAATTCTGATTTGCTGTTAAAAAACACATTATCTTTCTGCTCGATTTAACGCTTTAATTGCTTCGCCGTATGATTTTACTCGCAAAACAGTCTCTGCTGTCATCAACCGGATTCAGAGCTCGCTTCGATTCTGTACTGTTCCAAAGTTCATAAATATTATCATAATCATCAATTACTACTGTTCGCATTTTAATATTCATTGCAGTTTTCTACCTCTCTGTTTCATTTTGAATGTTTGCCGATTCATTGTCAGCAATCATCATCTCTGTAACATAGTTTTCTCTAAAAGTTCTTCCTTAATGTAAAAAATATTTTATCATTAATATTCTGATTATCCAGTTCATATATCTCTTTCATATCAAGTAACAGTCCTGTTGGATTTCTGCCAATGATTATACTTTCTATATCAGACTATTAATTAACAGATACCGTTTGAATTATTCTCTCACAAATATTTCTCATTCAGGAAGTCCGAACTTCTTTAACTCTGCAATAAATGCTCTTCTTCTGGAATATTTATCTCTATACTGCATCAAAAGCTTTATTTTTGCATCAGCCATACCACGTGATTCCATCGTTTCTCCTAATGCTGCTATAAAAGCTGCACATTCATCGTAATATTTTCTGTGATTTGCATCCATTATTCCACTTACCCTGAGATCAATATATCTTTTTATCATCTCAATCCATGAGTCTGCTGATTCATCGCTTATTATCATGCTTTTTTTCCATAATTTAATAATAGCTGATTTGACCGAATAATCATCTTCCGTCGCAGTCTGCAATGTACCGGAATAAAGCTTTTCTACATTAATATTGCCAAAAGCAGTCATACGAATCATGTGATTTATTCCTTCTGAAATCTTTTCATCTGAAAAAAGGCATATCAGAATATAGGCTATCCCCTGCTTCATAAATGATCCTGACCAGCCAAGAGAATATTTCACGTTCATACCGGTATTAATCATGTCATTAAATCTTCCGTCAAAAGCAAGAAAATTACAGTATTCTGTCAAACACATACTGTTTTTTTCTTTTGTGTCATATGAAAACCAACTTTCTTTTTCTTTTGATTTTTTTAATGTATTTTCATAGATATCTCTTATTACTTCAGAATATTTGTCACTATTTTCAGAAAAGTTTTTTATTCTCCAGTAATTCACAACACTGGTATCTGATTTAAAAGCCTCAATCCAGTATCCTTCAGTTTCTTCTTTTGCTCCCAGAGATAACGAATATTCGGCTGTAAGAAGAGCAATATCACTCCTTATTGAATAATCAACAGGAATATTATCAAGTGCTTCTTTTCCTATTTTATATTTTTGGGCAATATCATTTTTGCAATAGTCTGATTCCAGCATCTGTTTATATAAAACCGGATATTCAGAAGAGAACATTCTCGCATTTTCAAGAATACAGTCCTCATCAGTAATCAGAGACTGTGCTTCTTTTATATACCTTTCCGCTGCTCTGTCAGATTTACTTCCCAGCAATTTAATCCAGTCTTTTATAAACTCATCTGTGCCATGAAGTTCTTCCGTTCCCATCTGCAGAATTTTTTCAATTTTTATATTTGGAAAGCAAAGATTATTAAGCATAGCATATATTCTTTCTGCTCTGACCTCATGCTTGTTTCCGGCGTATGTAATATACAGACTTTCTTTGATAAAATCATCATAACCTTTTTTCAGCAAATCATAGTCAAATAAATCGCAGACACATAAAGGAGATCCGTCATATTCATTATAATCACCATCTGCGTATATCTCAAGGGATGACAGAACTTCAGCAAGTTCATATCCTGCTTCATAACATTCACTGTCAAAGCACAAATGAAGGCATTTCATTGCTTCTTGAATATCTTCTGTAATCTGTTTGTTATCATAAAATAATATTTCATCAACATCAGAGTTATACCAGTCGTCCCACTCCTCATTATATTCACTGTCGAGCTTTCTTTCACCATCATTTATCTGATTAAGTTTCAAAATAATTTCTTTAATTTTACCTGAAATCTTTTTATCATCTTCTTTTTCACGTTTACTGATTTTTGATTTTTTATCTTTGCATCTGTTAATCACATTAAGAAAGTTTTCTCTTTCCTTCTCATCATAAATTCTTGCAATTTCATGAATGGCATTTCTAAGTTCTTCAGTATCCATTTTTGAAATACACTCGTCAATTTTAAGCAGAAACTGTTTTATATTCATTTTTATATTCCGCCTTTCTGCGAAAGTCACCAACGGGGTTATGAAAATCCCCTAAACGCTTTCGCTAATAATTTCTTTGTGTTAAACACGGAATTCCGGTTTTTAGGTATACAATAAATTTTCAACAGTTAACGGTACGCCTAACTTCTCAAATAGTTCTTTTTGCTTTTTAAGGCAATTTGTTACAGTCC
>JAUNJJ010000104.1 GCA_030533325.1 Oscillospiraceae bacterium | reverse complement strand
GGGCGGATTTGGGACTTTCACCCTTTAGAAACGTGCGCCGCCGGGCGCACACACACAAAAAAGCTGCACTCATATGAATGCAGCTTTTTGTATTCAGAGAATGAAGCAGATTAATCCACTGCATCCCTCATTTATAATGCGTTCAAGTGTCTCCTGAATCTTCATCCTTGCCTCAGGAGGCATTTTCATCAGTTTACTGTGAAGACCCTCATTTACAAGATCATGAAGTGACTTGCCAAAAATATTGGATTCCCATATCTTTTCAGGACTTTCTTCAAATTCATTCATCAGATACTGTACAAGATCCTCACTTTGTTTCTCTGAACCGACTATAGGACTTATTACAGTATTGATATCAGCTTTCATAAGATGAAGCGAAGGAGCTGAAGCCTTTAGTTTTACTCCGTATTTTCCGCTCTGTTTAATAATCTGAGGTTCTTCAAGTGAAAGTTCACTCATATCAGGCATAACTATTCCGTATCCGGTTGCCCAGGCTTCATTAAGTGCAGCTTCAATACGGGCATATTTTTTCTTTATTTCACTCAGTTCAGAGAGCACCGGAAGAAGCTCGCTTTCATCTTCTATCTCAATTCCTGCAGATTCACCTATTATTCTGTAGAAAAGATCATCGTTCACTGACAGAGCAAGGGTTACGCTTCCCTTTCCAAGATCAGTGTTTTTTACCGAAACTGAAGACACCTCTTCACATTCATTGATCCTGGATGCCATACCTTCGGAGTCACGTATATTTTTTATCCCTGCAGCAGAATCTTTTATTACAGAAAAAATTCTTGTTCTCAGCCAGTGCCCTTTTTCTATTCCGTTTATCCAGCGCGGCATAACAATATTTACTTCGCGGACAGGGAAAGAGAAAAGAATTTCGCCAAGAATCATTTTTATGGTATCTTCATCAAGTTCAAGACAGTTCACCGGAATTACTGCTGTACCATATTTTTCTGTAAGTTCAGCACACATGGTTTTTACACTTTCAGACGCAGGAGCAGTACAGTTCATTATAACAACAAACGGTTTTTTTATCGAAGAAAGTTCTCTGATTACCCTTTCCTCTGCTTCCTGATATTCTTCACGCGGAATATCAGATATACTTCCGTCAGTTGTTACAACAAGTCCGATAGTAGAATGCTCTTCGATAACCTTCTGCGTCCCTATCTCCGCTGCCATATTAAACGGAATAGCCTCATCAAACCATGGGGTCATAACCATACGCGGCATCTCGTTTTCAATATAGCCCAGTGCACTCGGTACAATGTATCCGACACAGTCAATCATCCTTACTTTGAATGAAGTGTTGCCCCCGATAACCACCTCGGCTGCTTCCTCGGGTATGAACTTCGGTTCAGTAGTCATTATTGTCTTGCCGGCTGATGACTGCGGAAGTTCATCAACTGCTCTTTCCCTGCGGAAATCCCCTGCTATATTAGGGATGACCAGTCCCTCCATAAATTTTTTTATAAATGTTGACTTTCCTGTTCTCACAGGTCCGACAACCCCAATATAGATATCCCCGTCAGTACGTCTGGCAATATCTCCGTAAATATCCTTCATCTGCAAATTTCCTCCATCAGTTTACTATTGGTATCAGAATCATCCGGTTTCCTGTCAGTCCGTCTTCAGAAAGTTCGTTCTCCTCCATCACAGCACTAACCGACGTTCCATACTTTTTAGCAATATCCCAGAGACTCTCGCCCTCACTTCCGAAATACAGTCTGACTGCGTAATCTCCCTCCTTTTTTCTCGGCTCATTTTCATCTATTTTTATCTCCTTAACTGCACTGAATTCGGAGAATTCTGAAATATGTCCGCTGACAGCCATCTCCGCTGTAACCGATATTTTGTTTCCGGAAACAAGGTTATACGAACAGTTTTCAGTATATATACGTGTATCCGGAACACATCCGGGTTCAGAATCCGGAACGGGTATTCTGTGCTCATATGCATTTTCTTTTTCCACCAGAACCGGCATTCCGTCCGAATTTCTCATAAAAACGCTGTACTTTATCATACCGCTTACCATCACGTTTTTACCGCTTTCATCAGTCCTTACAGTAAGACCGGAACACGAACACCATACATCATATATTTTCCCGACTTCTCCTTCAGAGTATTCTATAATGCAGCTGCCTGTCATATGTTCATTTATGGTTTCTGAAGGTCTGCAAAGCTTTATTTTCTCAGTTTCAAATGAAGTCTCATAACGTGTGGAAAAAACATCAGTCATAATTTCCGCATGGGATGTTTTTACTGCACAGCACTTCAGATTAACAGTAAACTCACATTTGAAACTGTTTTCACCCGAAGAAGTGACATCGCAGCCAACAGCTTCAGCCGCTGCGGAACATATGTATGTTTCGTCAAGACCAACCATATCAATTATCTGACTGTACGGAATCGTATACTTCATCGTTTCAGCGGAATACCCGTCCTGATTTTCACATGAGTAAAGAATATTCAGCTGTGCATTTCCCCTGGCAACCAGTTTTCCTGCTATAACGCGCACATCAGGGATACCCGGAAAAATCTCAGTACGTATAACTGATTTTACCGGCGGTTTATCCTGGTTAAGATCAAGTTTCTCGCTTATTACACATGATTTTTCGGCACGGAGTCTGCTCAGGATGAATTCAACCGGTGTTTTTTTCATCTGAACATTCATTCCTGAAGCCGAGGTAATAATCTCCTGCTGTTTTTCACGTATTATCTTTACCCTTGTGGTAACCGCCCCCTTGATATCCGTCCTTTTCTGATTTACAACCCTGCAGTTTATATAATCCAGTCCCGGACAAAGAACAATCTCCGCTCCGTTAAGGTCATGTCCTGTATCAACTGTCTTTGAATAAACGAGCTTCTGTCTTACGGTACAGAGCTCTGAACTTTTTTCCGAACAGTACCAGAAATTTATATCAACACCGAGTTCATATGTAAGTCTGCCTTCATTAACTGAATATGACATTATTTCAGGTACTGCATCGCATTTTACAAGTTTGAAAATATCCGGATAATAATCCGGCAGGATATAGTCGTGTTCTATCCCCTGTTCAGAGATGCCCTCATATATGACTTCAGGCACAGGGAAAATGCTTTTGCTTATCTTAAAATCCGTGTTCATGAAATTCCTCCGTAAAAAAATATTATCTGTGAATATTATATTTTAAACCGGAGAATTTTATGACAGATTATCATGATGTTTCTGAAAATATTGTAACAGTATTTTTTTGCTTACATAAAATAATTGTAAAAGGAGATGAATATATGCCAAGTGTTTTTTTAAGTCCCTCCACCCAGGAATCAAATCTGTATGTTTCAGGAGGAAGCGAGGAATACTATATGAATCTGCTTGCGGACAGAATGGAACCTTACCTGAGGTCAAGCGGAATCCGTTATGTGCGAAATGATCCTGACAGGCAATTTACAGGTGCCATAACCGACTCGAACTCCGGAAACTTCGATGTCCATCTCGCCCTTCATACAAATGCTGCTCCGGACAATCTGAAAGGACAGCTCAGAGGAATAGACATTTACTATGCACCGGCAAGTCAGAGCAGCCGGAATCTTGCAACAATAATTGCCAACAACCTTGAACCGCTTTATCCTCTTCCTGATAAAGTAAGAGCCGTTCCGACAAATACCCTCGGTGAAGTTCTGAACACCCGTGCTGTTGCAGTTCTTGCTGAACTCGGATATCATGACAATCCTGAAGATGAAAAATGGATAAAGTCAAACCTTGAAAACATAGCAGCCAATCTCACAGCTTCGCTTTGTGACTACTTTGGAATTCCTTTCATACCTGCAGGTCCAACCTCAAGAGGCTATGCTGTTACAAATCCGGGCTCGTCAGTAAATATCAGAAAATATCCTTCAACCAGTTCCGCTGTTATAGGTTCCGTCCCAAACGGTGCAGAACTTACAATATATGGTCAGTACGGAAACTGGTATGTTATAAATTACCGTGGAACAACGGGATATGCAAATTCCATGTTTGTCGTCAAAGGATAAGCGAAAAGTGCAGACAACCGAAGGAAGTGCAAAGCCCTGCCAGAGCTTTGCATTCCCATCGGTGGCCTGCACCTGCGCCTTTTTATTATATTGACTTGCACATCCGGTTACTTTTCAACCGTAATAATAAATCCGTCTGCATTGTTTCCGGAAATAGTGTACGGATTGCTCTGCGGAACGTAGACCTCAACACTGTCACTGTTTTCATCATTAGCCTTTATGTAGTATACTTCATAATCCTTTGAATTACTCGATACGGAAAGAGTTTTATTTGTATATGCGTATTTTTTCATCATCTGAAGATACTCTTCAAGCGTAAGATTGTTTTCCGTGATATAGTCTGCATGAGGAATTCCTACATACCGGAAATGTTCTGTGTGATCGCTGACACCGGTCTTGTCCGATTTGCCTTCCGGATACCGCTGGATAAAACCGTACTTTGTACAGTTTTCCTTTATCCATGAATATTTTTCATCAGGAACATACTTGTAGGACTCTCCTGAATCCGGATATATTCCGAGATCAACAGCAAGTCCTGTCTGGTGTTCGGAAAATCCTCCCTTGCTTTCGTACAGCGAATTTTCAAGTGCCTGATTGTAAAGAATATTCTGCTGATTCGCAGAAACATATCCTTCCGTAATCATAATACTCCTGTCCGAATACTGCTGATAAAAACCGCTCATCATACTGTTGAAATTCTTAAGAGCAAGTGTGTCCATTTTCATTCCGATATTTCTTATGCTGTAATAATCATTTTTTATCTCATCAATACCTGTAAGAGATTCATCTTCCGGAGAAGCAAGATATTCATGACTGTCATTTACGAGAATAAGACTTCCTTTGTAAATATCACTGCGCTTAAGATATTTTATTTCATACTCAGGATTTCCGTTTTTATAAACCCTGGATGATTCATCGCTTACTGCCGGGTTTTCAGCAGTTTCCTTAGATTCCTTATCTGAACCGCATGACGACGTAATAACTGCAATCAGAATAATTAAAAAAACTACAGGAATCAGCAGCGTACTGATAAGTCTGTCGTATCTGATACGTCTTTTACGTGAGGAATGCGAAGACATTAAATCATTCCTTTCTGTTTTATATTTCAGATTTTTTCAAAATCCGTGCATCTTATTTACTATTATATACCGGATTTCCGGCAATAGCAAGTGCTTTCTTTTTTCTCTAAGCCGTCCTGCTGTATTTTTTCACTGTATAATACCATTTTATCACGGCTGTTCCGATAATAATTACATAGCCGATAACACTGAAAATATCAGGCTTCTGGTTAAGGAAAACAAAACCAAGTATAGCTGCAAATATAACAATCGAAAAATCATATACTGAAATTTCCTTTGCCGGAGCCCTGGCATAGGCACTCGTGATACCTATCTGACCGCCTGCAGCTGCAAGTCCTGTAAGTATAAGGAAAAACCACTGTTTTCCCGTCATAGGCGTATAGTTAAAGATAAGAAAAGGTGTAAGCATAAGTGTTGTAAAACCGGAGAAAAACGCAACCACTATCATACTGTTTTCTCCGCGCATTCCAAGTTTGCGGACAAATGAATATGCAAGTCCGGCACCAAGTCCGCCCGCAACACCCGCAAGGCCGGCAACTGAGGACGCAGTCTCAAAGTTAAATGACGGTTTTACAACAAACAGGGTTCCGATAAATGCACATATTACAGCCGTCCACTCATACCTGTTTGCCTTCTCTCCGAGTACAAAAACTGAAAAAATAACTGCAAAAAACGGAGAAAGCTTGTTAAGCATGGAAGCATCTGATATAGCCATATGGTCAACTGCATAAAAATTGCAGAGCATACCGAGACCGCCCGACAGTGATCTTATGAGAAGATACTTAGTATTGCCTTTTCCGATCTTAAACGGTGTCCCTGTTTTGACAAGAGTCATTACCGCAATAATAAGGGCAAAGAAATTTCTGAAAAAACATTTTTGCATTGTCGGAACATCTCCGGAAAGTCTTATAAAAAGGTTCATAAGTGCAAAACAGAATGCGGAGGCTATTATATACATAACTCCCTTTTTATAATCAGATGTATTCATTTTCTATCTTCTTTCTGAATAAAATTACATTTTAAAAATAATACCTGCAGCGGCACCGGCGACCATCCAGAAAAACGGATGAATCTTTTTCAGTTTTTTCACATTCATCAGCGCAAAGAGAATTGCACACAGCACGAGCGAAGGAATAAGAATCTGAAAACTTCCGTCTTCGGCAGTAAAAAGTGCTGTCTGAAAAATACTGTATACAGCAGTTGCTATAAGTCCGGTTACCAGAGGTCTTATCCCTGAAAATGCAGATTTTACATATGGATTCGTACTGAATTTTTCAAGAATTTTCGCTACCAGAACTATTACTATCAGACTTGGAAGCACAAGTGAAAATGTGGCGACTATTCCCCCGGGAATACCGGCTGCACTGAAACCTGCATATGTAGCCATATTTATCCCTATCGGTCCCGGTGTGCTTTCACTTACAGCAAGCATATTTACAACATCAGCACGCGTATACCAGCTGTGTCTGTCAGGAAGATCCATAAGAAACGGAATAGTGGCCGGACCGCCGCCTACTGCAAAAAGCCCTATCTGAAAAAATTCAACAAAAAGATCTAAAAATACTTTCATGACTGAAGTTTACCTGCCTTATATAAAATAATACCTGTCAGTCCTGATATGATAACCAGAAGCACGGAAGGAACCGGTGTGAACATAGCAAGCAGGAAACCTGCAATGCAGATTATAACGCTTATGCGGTTTACAAGGGTTTTCTTTCCCATGGTAATAACTGTATTAAGCATCAGCGCACAAACAACAGCCTTTATTCCGGCAGTTGCATGTACAACAACAGGGTAGTCCATAAACTGCTTAAGAAAAGCAGCAATTACGGAAATAATAACAAGAGACGGACTTATCATTCCAAGAGTTGAGAAAACTGCTCCCGGTATTCCTTTTCTCTTATAACCCACAAAGGTTGATACATTTACTGCGATTATACCAGGAGTACACTGTCCTACTGCATAGTAATCAAGCAGATCATCCTCCGTAACCCAGCCTTTATTTTCAACAAGTTCGTGTTTCAGCATAGGCAGCATTGTCAGTCCTCCGCCAAAAGTAAGACCGCCTATTCTGAAAAAAGCAAGATACAGCTGTATAAGCTCTTTCATCCAAAAATCCTCTTTTCCAGTTTATTTTTCTGACGTTCACTATAATATTATATCAGTACTGCCCCTCAGTGTCAAATAAAAATAAGTTGAAAAGAGAACAAAAAAATGTTATAATATAGATTAGTATTCTTTACAGAAAAAACAAATGAAAGAAGTGCAAAAAAAATGACAAATGTAAATTCCATAAAATCAGTCAGACTTATAATAGACGAGGTAAAAAAGGCTGTTATAGGCAAGGACAGAATAATAATAAAAATACTCCTTGCCATACTTGCAAAAGGCCATATACTCCTTGAAGATATTCCGGGAGTAGGAAAAACAACACTCGCTCTTGCGTTTTCAAAATCTCTTTCACTTGAATACAACAGAGTCCAGTTTACACCTGACGTTCTTCCTACCGATATCACCGGTTTTACCGTTTACAATAAACACACAGGAAATTTTGAATTCAAACCCGGTGCTTCAATGTGCAATCTCCTGCTTGCTGATGAGATTAACCGTACATCAAGCAAAACCCAGTCGGCCCTCCTCGAAATAATGGAAGAAGGAAGGGTTACTGTTGACGGAACCACACATGAGCTTCCAAAGCCTTTTATTGTTCTTGCTACGCAGAATCCTCTCGGCTCAGTCGGAACCCAGGAACTCCCTGAATCACAGCTTGACCGTTTCATGATAAAAATATCCATGGGATACCCTGATGTTTCAAGTGAAATTGAAATTCTCAAATCAAGATCAAACTATAATCCGCTCGAATATATTAATTCCATAGCAGATGCTGAAACTCTCGTTTCCCTGCAGAAGGTCGTTGAAAATATCTTTGTTGACGACAAAATCTACATGTACATTACACACCTTGCCCAGGCTACAAGACAGCATCCCATGCTTAAGCTTGGCATAAGTACAAGAGGTGCTATAGCTCTTATGGCAGCCTCAAAGGCAACTGCGCTTCTCAAGGGACGCAGCTATGTTATTCCGGATGATGTAATGTATATGTACAAGGATGTTTTTGCACATCGTCTTATACTTAGTTCCAATGCAAAAATAAACAACATAACCGCTGAACAGATTCTTGATGAAATTGCCGGTTCAGTAAGAAAACCTGAAATTACTGCAGGACAAGGAGCTTTCTGATGATAAAAAGCAAAATAGTCTATCTGATTCTGCTTGCCTCCATGGTACTTTTCTATATTCTGTTTATCGACAGTATGTCACTTCTTACCCTTATTATAACGGTTATTTTTCCGTTTCTGCAGCTCGCCCTGCTTTCTCATGTTTCAGGAAAAATCACTGCATCTATGGATATAGAAACACGTACTGTCCCGAGGAACACTGATACAAGAATAATAGTAAAAATAAAAAACCACTCTCTGCTTCCTGTATCATGTGCCATGGCAGCAGTTTCAATAAAAAACACCCTTACAGGTGAATGCCAGACACTAACCACTCTTCTGCCGGTTTCATCCGACAATGAGCAGAGCATAAAGTTCAGTGTTTCCTACGCACACTGCGGTAAAGTGGAAGTAACACTGAAAAATCTTAAGATATATGACTATATCAAACTGTTTTCAAAAACAATTAATCTCAATATATCACAGGAAATAGCCGTTGTTCCCTCCCTCGTAAACATCAGTCCATCTATTGAGGTCAATCTCAGCGGCACATCTGAAAGTGATGAATTTTCAAAGACCAGACCAGGTGATGACTGTACAGAAATATTCAACATACGCGAATATGTTTACGGTGACAAACTCAACAGAATACACTGGAATCTTTCAACAAAACTTGACGGGCTTATGGTTAAGGAATACAGTCTTCCGGTAAGCAGTCAGGTTGTTATACTTTTCGAATTCTGTACTGACGAAAACTCTGAAGACAGATTTTCCAAAAATGATGCCGCGCTCGAAACAGCCATGTCTCTCTCCCACTATCTGATAAAAAACGATATTTCTCACAGAATATGCTGGTTTGATCCCTTGTTAAAATGCCTTCGAAATGAAAATATCACATCTGCAGACGATTTTTCAGGATTTATGGGAGCAGTTTTCACCTCAGGTACATACAGAAACAGTTTCAGTGCATTAATTCACCACAAATTTGAAAATTCAGATGCTCATTTTTCGCACACACTGTACATCTCACCTGTTTTATCTGACGAAGTATTCCACAATCTTTCAGTACTGAACAACACATATAAAAAATCATATATTTACATTAACGACAGCAATTCGGAGCTTCCTGAATTCTTCAGATCAACAGACAGTATAAATGCTGTTCCTGCAGACTGCGAAAATATCTCAGGTGAGCTGAATAGGATGATAATATGAAAAGTAAAAAAGAAAGCAGCGTAAATACAAACAATAACAACGGGATAACAATAACCGACTCGATATCCTTGTCATTTAACAACAAGTACAGAATAAATTCAAAACTTCTGCTTATACTGACATCACTTGCAGGTATAACGGGATTTACACTTTCTCTGCTTACACTTTTTGAGTTTCCCTGCGACCGGATGATGATTTATTCTGCTGAGGCGGTTATTTTCATTGTTTCCTCTGTCATATTTATGTTCCCGTCCAAAGCAAAGATACTGCTTGTACCTGTGTATGCAATACTCGGTTACGGAATATACCGGTCAAAGTTTGAGTTTTCAAACGGATATGCACAGTTTATAAATATTATTGCAGCCAAACTTCATATAACGCAGAACGGCAGTACATATTACAGAATGCACGCAGATGCGGATCCGGAACAGTGTCTTACCCTGTTCCTTATGTACCTGTTTATGGTTCTCACAACAGTTATATGCTACAACACAATAGTTAAACCGCGTTTCATAACGGTATTTTCATGCACATTTCCGTTTATTGAGGCAGGTCTTCTTTTCGGGTTCAGTCCGGATCATACGGCATTTGCACTTCTCATATCATACTGGATTGCAGTATTTGCAATGCGGACAGTGGGAAACCAGTATCACTCCACTTCCGGAAAACCGGTTTTTATCAGAAAAAAAAATTTCTTTGTTTCATCCGGTAATCTGAGGAACAACGTTATCGAAGATATAGGCGTAATAACACTCATATCCGTTTTTTCGGTTTTTCTGATTTCATCTGCTGTACTCGGGTTGTTCAACATAAAACGCCCTGAAAAAATCAGGGAAACCAGAAACACTATCAAAACTGCAATTTCTGAGCTGTCCATTGAAAAAATCGCTGACAGAATCACCAGTGACACTGACAAAAAACCTGTAACGAACAAATCCCAGCTCGGAAATATATCCAAGATATCATTCAACAACAAAACTGACCTTGTTGTATATCTTTCAGACATTATTCACGGCAATCTTTATCTGAAAGGATTTGTCGGGGCTGTTTACAGCGAAAACTCATGGTATGCTCTTCCTGACTCAACAGTAAAGAAAAATGAAGCTGTGTTCAGTCAGCTGGAATCCACAGGCAGTTTTCCTCAGTTTTACAATAATAAATCAGATGCCGTACTCCATAAAATTTATCCTGATAAGATAACCAGCGGACGGATGATAGTAAATTCCATGTTCAGTGAAAACAAATACGCATTCACTCCATACAGTATATCCCCGGATACGTCGCTTCAGCCTGAGAAAGATGCTTTCTTCCTCACCGGAAACTCCGGTTCATATTCATACGACACATTTTTCACACCGGATTACTACAAAAACATGAATCTGATATACGACAATCTCGAAAAAATAAAAAATCCTCCCCCTTCGGAAAGTACATACAGGGATTTTGCATATCAGAATTATCTTTTGCTTCCGGAAAGCAGCTATATGGACACTCTTGCAGAAAAATACAGCTTTATTCCTGACTACAACGGAAGAAATATCGACGAAATATACAAGAGCATAAAACAGATTCTTAATGAATCAGCCACATATACCCTTGAGCCTGGTAAAACACCCCCTGATGTTGAACTTACCTACTATCTGCTCACAGAAAATCACAAGGGCTACTGTTCACACTTTGCTACTGCAGCTGTTGTGCTTGCAAGACTCTCCGGTGTACCTGCAAGATATGCCGAAGGTTATGTAGTAATTCCTTCAGATATAAAAAAAGCTGAAAAGGTAAACTCCTACTACAAGATAAATATCAGCGATTCAAGAGCTCATGCATGGGCAGAGTTCTATATAGACGGATACGGATGGCTTCCGTTCGAATTCACACCTGGTTACGACAGAGGTATCATCTCGGCTGAAAACAGTATTCAGCCTGAAAACATACAGACTACCGTCATTGAGGTACCGGCTGAAGAAGTAACAAGTATAGTTACTGTTCCTGCAGTGACAGAAGTACAGCAGAAACCGGATGCTGCAGTAACAGACTCTGCCGGAAATACAGGCGATTCTGCTTCTGTAACTGAGAAAAGCAGCACTTATCCGGATGATTCACACGGAAAAGAAAAGAAAACGTCAAAAGCAGCAGAAGCAGTACTGCTCGTACTTAAATTTACAGCATCTGCTCTTCTTGCAGTTCTCTTTGTTATGACAGTCATTATTACTCGTCACATAATTACACTCAGAAAGAGAATCCTGAGTTTCAGATGTCAGAGCAATAACAAAAGTGTTTCAAATGTATATAATTACGTAATTACACTGCTTGCACACTGCGGCATTCATAAATCAAATATGCTGCCTCTTGAATTCGCAGAATATACTGAGGAAAAAGCAAAAGGTCTCTGCGAACAGGGAGGAATCACAGAACTAATAAACATTGCTCTGAAGGCCGGATTCAGTAATGAAGAAATTACAAAAGAAGAACTTAAACAGGCTGTCAGAACTGCATACACCATTTCTGACAATATAATAAAAAGGAAAAACAAACGTGACAGAATAATTTTCAAATACATACTTAATCTCGGAAGATAGAATCTTTATGGTTATTATTCAGCCATAATCAAAAACAAAAGAAAATATGTGTGCGAAGGTGCAGGCGACCGAAGGAAGTGCATTGCTCGACCGCAAAGCCCTGCAAAAAAACTCAAAGGAATTAGCATGAACTTATAATTAGGATGAATAGTAACATCTTTATGAAAGAAGAGGATCATATTGATAAAGACAAAAAAAGAGATAGACATGTGCAGCGGGCCAGTTCTTCCCTCGCTGCTCAGACTTACAATACCGCTGCTTCTCTCCAGCGTACTTCAGCTTCTCTTTAACGCAGCGGACATAATAGTCGTAGGAAATTTCGCAGGTGAAAACTCACTGGCAGCTGTAGGCTCAACAACAGCACTGGTAAATCTTCTTACCAACTTCTTTCTTGGCATGTCTGTCAGCGTAAATGTTCTCACAGCAAGATTCGCTGGTGCAGGAAACAACCGTCAGATTCACAGAATAATTCACACTGCCATTTCTCTCAGTATGATAAGCGGATTTATTCTAACAATCATCGGAATTATCTTTGCGCCTGATTTTCTAAGACTGATGAAAACACCTGATGATGTTCTTGAGCTCTCCTCACTTTATCTGAGACTTTATTTTACTGGTATGATTCCGATGATGATTTACAATTTCGGAAGCTCGATACTAAGATCAAAGGGTGACACCAGGCGTCCCCTACTTTATCTTACAATTGCCGGAATAATAAATGTAATACTTAACCTTGTTTTTGTAATTATCTTTAAAATGGACGTTAAAGGTGTAGGGCTCGCAACCTCAGTCTCACAGTTTGTATCTGCTTTTCTCATTATCAGATGCCTTATGAACGAAGAGGGAGCATTTAAGTTTTCCTTTAAAAATCTTATTCTCGACTTTAGTCTGCTCTCATCCATACTCAAAATAGGAATCCCTGCAGGAATACAGGGAGTTATTTTCGCTCTTTCCAACGTTGTTATACAGTCATCAGTAAACAGTTTCGGAAATATAGTTATGGCAGGAAGTGCTGCAGCCTCAAGTATAGAAGGATTTGTATGGGTATCAATGAACGCATTTTCCCAGGGTGCCCTGACATTTATGAGCCAGAACATAGGTGCCGGAAAATTTTCAAGGCTCAATCGTATAGTATTTACTTCATGTATGTGTGCTGCTGCAACCGGACTTATCCTCGGAAATGCAGCATATCTCTTCGGAGAGCCTCTGCTTTCCATCTACGATTCACGTCCTGAAGTAATAGCGGCAGGTCTAAGAAGAATGTTCATGGTATGCTGCTTCTACTGTACATGCGGTCTTATGGATTGCATAGTTGGAAATATCAGAGGCATGGGATATGCTGTAACACCAACTGTAGTCTCTCTCCTCGGTGCATGCGGTCTGCGAATAATCTGGATATTCACCATATTCAGACTCCCTGAATTCCACACAGAATCCATGCTCTTCGTCTCATACCCTGTATCATGGATAATTACATTTGCCGTCCATATGATATGCTTTACATTTATGAGGAAAAAATACCCGAAGGAAGACAGAATACTTAATCATTAAAAGTAAGCGTAAAATACAACGTGTCTATTCAAGTTTTTTATGAAATGATATAA
>JAUNJJ010000271.1 GCA_030533325.1 Oscillospiraceae bacterium | reverse complement strand
TAGAACTGATGAATTTATTCAGATGGTTTTACAAGTAGAAGTATCTATGGAGGAATGGTATAGGCAGAAAGCCATTAGGGAGGATTTGGATAGTTACAATAGTTTGGAAATAGGTTTTTCAACTTTCTTTCTTAATCGTACTAACAGATCGGGAATTATTGATAAAGCGGGGCCGATAGGAGGCTTTATGCAGCAAGGAGAGTATCCCATTGATTGCAGGTTTAATAAAGAGCGACTAGTGGCACAGATTAAACGGATTGGAGAAAAAAGAGATTCCATAGAGGTTTACAATCTAGAAGCATTAGATTTTATAGATGATGTTATATCGAAAACTCGAAAGTCATTTATATTCTTTGATCCGCCTTATTATGGAAAGGGACCTGGGTTGTATACTAATTTTTATTGTCATGGAGACCATGCTAATTTGGCTCAAGCCATTTTAGAAAAATTAAAAAATAGGAAGTGGATTGTCACATATGACAATGTAAATGCTATTAAGAATATGTATGCTAAAGTGAATAGTGTTGAATTTGAATTGAAATATTCTCTACAAAGCAAGCGCTCTGGAACTGAAGTGATGTTTTTTTCAAAACAAATCCTTAGACCGAGACAAGAGCAAAAGTATATAAAGACTATACAAAGTGAGGAATTGTAAGATGGCAGGGAAAATTCAAAAGATAAAGATAGAAAAGATAATTAATTGGTCTGAAAATCCTCGACATGCTGTTGGGAATAATGAGACGGATACATTGCAAAAGTTATTTAATGCGGTTGGAACACAGTATATGCTTAATTTGGCAGAAGATATACAAGAACATGGACTTTTGGGAAACCAGCAAATTGTTGTGGTTTATTCGGAAAGTATAAAAAAGTATGTGGTTTATGAAGGTAATAGAAGAGTAGCTGCTATAAAATTGTTGATGAATCCGGAAGGATTTAATTTCTTAGACAAAGCAACTATTGATAAAGCTAAAAGAATAGCCAAGGATGAAGATATTATAGATACATTGGAATGCTATGTTACAGATGAAGATGAGGCATTTTTCATTATGGAACGAGTACATTCTGGTGAAGACAAAGGGAGAGGGACAAAAGAGTGGGGCGCAAGAGAAAAAGATACCTTTCAAGTACGACGTAATAATGTTAAAAATCTTTCATACCTGATTGATTTTTACGTTCGGAAATATTATGACGGATTAGATATCACAACTATATTATCTTTTACGACGATACAAAGAATATTCAACAATAGGGAGATACGAAAAATAATAGGTTTAGATATTGAAAATGAGGATACATTCACTATTGATAGAATAAAGTTGGTAATTGAAGCATCTAAATGGGTTGTGAAAGAATCAGAAGAAGCTGGTGTTGCTGTAACACGTTTGTTTAATAGAGCAAGAACTATAGAAGATAAATTAATTCCTTGGATTCAAAGATATATAAATGAACATGATGCGAAAAAACCTGATACAACCGATTCTCCAGATAAAGAGAGAGGAGATTTTGGGCAGGGTGATGCTGTAAAAGATTCTGGAGATGTGAGTGCTAATGGTAATAAGCGACAGGACAAGGATGATTATGTGGACAATTTAGATTCTGAAAAGACAAATATATCCAAAACGGATGATGAGAAAAGGAAAACAGGGGGAGAAAATAAGGCTTCAGACAGAACGTCAAATGCTAGTTCTGGAGGAAGTAAGAATTTACCGTATTTTTTTCAAGGAATTGATTATAGCAACTTGAATCCTAATGATGCTGATTCACATGGTGTGTCTGCGGTTTGTCGAGAATTACAATTATTTTCAGATAAAAAGATGGTCACTATATATCCGCTTGCATCTGCATTTTTGGTGCGTTCTATCATAGAGCAGAGTATAAAGTATTATTCTAAGAAGCATATGATACAAGGGCAGAATAAGTATATATGGGAGAATATAAAATCAATAGACCAATTGAGTAAAATTATTAAGAATTTCAATAGGAATTTATCCAACTATATAGTCAATGGTGTGATGCGACAGTATTTTACAGACTTATTTGGAGATTATGAAAAAAGTATAGACCCTTTAAACTGGGTTGTACACAAACCGGCAGAATATCAACTAGACGCCAATACATTGATTGAGTTACCTAGAAAAGGGTTATTAGCTCTTATAAATTTTATGCTTTCATAGAATGATAAACGGCAACATTTTGGCAACAGAAAATCAGTAAGCCAGAATAAATGATGTAATTGAAGTAAAAAGCGGTGTGTATTTGCATAAAACTTAAACAAATATAGTTAGAAGCAACAAAGAACACGCCGAGTTTGAATAACGGATCAAGAGCCAACAAATCCAGTGTTTATGCGGGTTTGCTGGCTCCCTTTTGTTTCTGTGGTTCTATTTTGGTTCTATTCGTAAGCGATGAATAATCGCCCGTCCACGACCTACAGGGAACCCTAAAGTGTCA